>DATGND010000168.1:0-10003 GCA_035306925.1 Bacteriovoracaceae bacterium
CTTTTTCCAGAGGTGTGAAGTTCTGTACAACTTGGCCAAGCTGGGTGATGTTATAGTTTTGAGCAGCACTTGCTCTCATACGAGTCATGACGGCCCACAAGCAAAGAGCTTCTAGTGTATGCGGTTCAAAGTTTGAAATATCTTTGATCTGCTCAATTTGATCCTTATAGATTTTACTCTCTTCTTTATAGTTCATGAGATAAGGAACTTTAATAAAGTGGAATCGTCCTTTGAAAGAGTTAAAGTCAGGATGTTGTTTGAAGGCCTGAAAGTGGACTTCGTTAGACGATCCTACAAAGAAAATATCTAACTCAGTAAGAATCCCATGAAGGTTTACAGTCTTGGATTCCATGGTCATAAGAAGATACTTAAATGTATCTAGTGGTCTCTTGAGTAAGTCTGAAAACTCCAGAATCCCACGGTTCGCAAGAACAATCTCTCCATTTAATGAAAAGAGGTTAAGCGATTGCAAAGATGGAGGGAGTGAAGCAAGACGTCGGTCCATCGTTATTTGTTGCATCTGAGCGTCCACATGAAGTTGTGGCTCAATAGTCGCTGCACCACTTGAGTAACGACGATTTATAAAGAGTCTTTCAACTCTAATGTGCTTGAAAACTTCCTCATAATCTCCCTTATAGCTTTTTAAGAGAGCATCAAAAATCATGCGATTTCGATTAGAAAGATCCCCGTTGTAGAGATAAGATTTTTTAATAGAATCAAGCTTAGAACTATCATCTTTGAACGCTTCTTCAATCATTCGCTGTCTAGTCTTAATTGGAATGAGAAGAAGAGGGCTATCTTTAAGTTCAGAGTTAATAATGGCAGAAATATCTTTGTCATCGAGGTAGGCATAGGTGTCTTGTCTTTCACTAATCTTACCTGAAAGTCCTACCGATCCTTTGGTGTATTGATCAATAGGAAACACCCAACTGAAAGTATAAAGAGAACCTTCATCAGTTTGTGAATAGTCCTCAGTAGCTAGCATGATTTTTTTTACGATAGATGATTTGGCCGAACCATTCGGGCCAATGAGAAGAATGAATTTGTTATTATAACCTTCTTCAACAAAGTTTTGAAGAAAGTTATAAATTCTTTTTTGCACCCGACGTTGTCCATGGACCGCCGGAGAGAGCGCATGTTCGCGGTTGAAAAGTTTGAAACTTCCATCTTCATTTCTTCCGAAGTAATCAAACATCTCTTTTAAATACATTCCAGAGGTTCGAAGTTCTTTGTGAGGTAGCTTCTCAAACATCTTCATGTACTCACCAAAGCTCATGACAGTTTGATAGCGACCTTCTTCTTTATTTACTTCTTCCATCCAATTCATATAACCTGATCCTGTGAAAAGAGATTTGACTAATTTCAGTATATCAAAGATTTATATTTTCTTGGGGATTGTTGGTGTAACTGGCATATTTTTACTCTTCTTTATTCCTCAAAAAGCTCCGGTTGTCAGTGAAAAGCGAGTTAATCGCGACCTTATTAATCAAGTTTTACATGCTGCTAGTTCTGTCCTTCATGGGGCCTGGACGACACCTTCTGTTTACCTTTCTAAAGAGGATTGTCATCTGCCAGGTGAAGTTGGAAATTCCTATCTGGAGTGTAGTGCCGAAGGTTGGCAGTGCTTATGGAATAAAGTGCCTCATTTAGATGTGGAGTATGCCGGAAGAAAATATCAACTAAAGTCTTCTGGTAAAACTTCCTTTATACGACGGGAAGTACAGGGAATTGAGACTAAGACAGGCTACATCACTGAGGTTGAGATCCCTGAGCTAGATATCACTCAAAAAGTTTTCTTACCTAAAACCTGTCACGAAATGTACCTTCCCCAGAGAAGTTATGCCTACGGAGAGGTCAGTGACCCGCGGGACTTAGGAATCATTTGGGATAATGCCGGTAAGCTAATTTTTATTGATAAATTTTACGTTCCTGAAAGAGATGTGAAGGAGTGGAAGGAATTCCTGGGTGAAGAGTATGTAACTCAAACACCCTGGAAGCCAGCAAAGCTTCAGGAGAGTGAGCAGATTCGTTTCTGTCAGTTTCATGGAAAGAAGCGTTTAATGGCGCATTTCTTTGATGCTTCTCAAATGAGCCCGGTCGATTTAAAAACTCCTTTTCCTCATACCATCGTTAGACCGGATACTCCTTGGCAAAGAGATTATAATCGTACCTTCTTAGCAAGTTCTGTAAAAGAGGAGGGGTTTAAACCGTCGCAAAAGGATTGCCGTCTTGCTCAGGTGGGAGGTTGTCCAGAAAGTTACTTTATGAGTGACTCAGTATCTTGGATGGGAGTGGCCTTTGGTTTAGGGTTTGAAGAAGAGCTTTTTTATAACCCTTTTCAACCTGAATTAAATTTAAAGAAATCATCGAGACTCTTACCTGCAAGTTCCCATTGGCACAAGCTTGGTCGAAGGGAGAAGAGTGAAGAAGATGCTGCCTATGCCTTCAGATGTTATAGGGAGATACTGTGAGTGCTTTTTTTATAATCTTTATTTCTTTTTTTTCATACGGCTTCCCTCAAGAGCTTTTCTCTGTCTATGAGAAACTAGAAGTTCATGAGTTTTATAAAGATAATGAACTCATAAAGAGGCCTGTAGATGCCTGGCAAAATATTGCTAGTTTCAGTATTTCCAATACAGATCTTTCTTTGAGTCGCCTATGTTTAAAGTATCGTCCTTCAAGTGAAGCCAAGGGCATTTTTAGAATAGAGTTAATGCCTCTGAAAAGAAAATGCCAAGAAAATGGAAAAATTATTTATGAACAAGATTCTCTTTTAGGTATTCAGTTTCAAAGAGAACCTGAATTCAAAATAACCTTTTCACATAAAGATTTTTCTACCACTAGTTGGACTATAAAAACCATCAAGAAGAAAGCAAGCTTGGAGTTGCTCGACACTCCCGATAAGTTCTGGGGAGAGAAGGTGCTTTTTCTTAACGATCATACAGATTTTCAAAAGTTACTTACAGATGGAACTCAATGTTTAAAAGTCAGTGATGACTGTAAGGTGGAAGGGAGCTCTTCTTGCCAGCAATGTGAAAACGGCTCATTGGAAGCACCTAATGGATGTTTAGTGGGTCCGAGATATTGTTCCTCAGCTGAATGTGGAACTAAGGGAAACCCCGCCTGTCGTAGAGGGGTAAAATTTCAAAACAAAAGAAGTCTGGATTGTAGGGTTGATATGAGCTTTGCTTTCTGCAAAGGAGACAGCGTACCTAGTTGCCAGGGGCTTGAGGTGTGGTGTCTTTAACCTGGGCAGAGAGCTTAGAAGAAACCTTGTCGGAAAAGTTAAAATCATTCCATGAGTGGTTGTGAAGAACGCTGATATCTTTATTCTTTAATCTGCTTTTAAAAATGATGGAAGCGTTTCTCGAGTCTAGATCGAGAGCGATTTTATAGATTTTATTATTGATAATTTTTTCGCCAGCAAGCAAGAGAAAGACACTATCATCAACTTTAAGAAAGGGATTAGGGTGCCAGTACTGAGCGTTTCCTAAATTAAATTCTTCTTCTAAAAGTTTAATCAACTCACTTCCTGAAACCTCAAAAGTGAGAATTTGAGAATTGCCTTCCTTACCTACATTAAAAATAAGATCTACATTCAACTCTTTTAAGGCCTTAAAATAATCAATTTTAACTGAAGTATTCTTTACCTCTTCTGGAGTAGGTTCGATGGGAACTCCCAGGAATGTGGCAGGTATTCTCTTCTTATGATCAACGGTTTCATCTTTATAGTAGCAGTCTTCCGTTTCTTTAAAAAACTCATGGCATGTCATCACGGGTTGATAAACATAGGTGAGGTCTGAAACTAACTGCTTACTTTTTTTATCAAAGTAAAAGTCGGCAACATTAAAACTCATTCCTTTAGGAAATCCACTTAAAACGAGGGTATTGCCCACATAGTTAGCAGCTTTCTCTTCACTTCTTCCTCCGATCACCAGGTCAACTAAGTTAGGAGGAAGTCGTTTCAAATATTCTCCTAAAATGTTGGTAAGATCACAAAGTGACTGGTTTCTTGGTTCGAAGTTTACCTTTTCCAAAGGAAGCTTATTTTCTCTGGC
Source organism: Bacteriovoracaceae bacterium (assembly GCA_035306925.1). Lineage (GTDB taxonomy): Bacteria > Bdellovibrionota > Bacteriovoracia > Bacteriovoracales > Bacteriovoracaceae > Peredibacter. The sequence continues at coordinate 4,059 of DATGND010000168.1, forward strand.
AAGCTGGTGGCCACAGTTAATATTTTGATGAGTAAGAACCACAATCATATTGGCACCAAGACTTTTAAGAAGTCGCGCTTGGCGCAGAGTTGATTGCAGCATATTTTCAACAAATAGCCCTAAGCGATTATCAACTGTTGTTTTACCAACAATATCATCTGGAATGATACCGATTATCCCAACTTTGAGTTCACCAACTTCTTTTAAAAGGTATGGCCTCACTCCCTGCCATTCCACATGACGAGCAGTTTTGAGATCATAGATGTTACTTAAAATGAGAGGGGTTTTTGAATGAGCTGCAAAATCCTTAAAGTAATCAGGGGAGCTTTGATAACCCTCCGGGAGTTTAATATTAAAATCATTCGTTCCCAAGGTCATGGCATCAAAGCCAAGAGTTTCATAGAAGCTGGTGATCTCTTGAGTCGTTAAGGACGGAGAAAAAATATCACCAGAGTCCAGAAGGAGAGTGTGAGGAGAGTTTTGGCGTAGGATGTTTACATATTGAGTGATAACGTCTTTCCCGCCTAACTTAATAGACTGCTTCTCTTTGTTCTCTTTATCTTTAAATTCGATATGAAGAGGCGAGAGCTGACCTTCTAAATCATTAAAACTTGCAACGGAGAGGCGAATATATTTCTCCGGATCCTGCACTTCAGGAACTTCAGGATGCGAGTAAAGTTGACTATGACCTTTAAGGACCTGGTTGCTTAAGGGCTTTTTTTTAAAACTACAGGCCCCGACAGTAAGAAGAAAAATCAGTACTAACTTCATTGTGACTCAATATGAATGAATTCGGTTTAGTTTATTATATGTACTGATCAACTTCTCTGCGAGGTAGGCATAATCTTTCGGCTCATTCTGATAGCTTAAAGAAATCCTAATAACAGATCGACCAATCTGATCCGATACTCCCATGGCCTTCAACACGGCGGAGGTCTCTGGCTCATTATCCGAACATGCTGCAGAAGTGGTCACAAAAATGTTATGGGACTCAAGTTCAATGAGAACTGCTTGCCCATGAACACCAGGGAAACCAATAAGGGTTGTACCGGCCAGGCGAGGGGCCCCTTCACCGATAATAACCGATTGAGGAACTTCCTTTTTTAAGCGAGCTTCAAATTCTTTTCTAGCAGCTTCTAGCTGCACGAGTTTATTTTTATTTTGTGTGAAATCTCTCACGGCTACCGCGAGAGTTTCAATTCCTAAATAGTTTTGGGTTCCACCACGAACTCCATTTTCCTGCGTAGAACCAAAAATATAAGGAGTAAGTTTAGTGACATCTTTTACTAAAATGAATCCGCTACCACTTAAAGCACCAATCTTGTGCCCAGAGCAGACTCCGTAATCGATACCAGACTCTTCAAAGTGAAAGTCGCCCTTCCCAATGAGCTGAGTAGTATCACTAAAGTAGTCCACACCATATTGGTGGGAAAGCTTTGCGATTTCTTTATAAGGCTGAATAACACCTGTTTCATTGTTAGCGGCCATAATAGTAATAAGCGCTAACTCATCCTTGTGTTTATTTAAGAGTGACTCAAAGTCATGGATATCAACTAGACCGTCAGGAGAGATTCCTACGTACACAATCCTGAAGCCAAACTTTTGTTCATAGAACTTCAGAGTATTGAGCACAACCACGTGTTCAACAGGAGAAGTGATGACAACCCTTTTATCTTTGGGTGCATTGATCAGAACTGAGCCGATAATATGAGAAACACCCTCACTCGCTCCTGAGTTAAAATAGATTTGATCAGGATGGGCCCCAAGGTCTTGAGCAATCATTGAACGGCATTTTTCAATTCCCTGGTGAAGCTTTTGTCCCAGAGAATGAAGAGCGTTGGGATTAGCAAAAAGTGATGAATCAAGACGTTTTCTCAAGTGTTCTTTAACACTATCAAGAAGGGGAGCTGAACCATTGTAATCTGCGTATAACATGTAAAATACCCTTAAGAGATAGCAAGCATTTGATCAAGAGCTTTAAGTGCGAACTTCTTGGTCTCTTCATCAACTCGGATAATATTTATTGGCTGCCCGTTTTTGATGGCCCTAAAACTTTCTAATAGCCATCTCGGTCTTACTCGATACATCGTTGTACAAAGACACTGGTAAGGGGAGAGGGAAGTAATATCCAGGTGAGGATAGTCCTTCGCTAAGCGGTTCACCAGATTAATCTCGGTTCCCACCGCAAACTTTGTTCCTGCAGGAGCAGCTTTTATCTGATTGATGATATAAGAAGTTGAACCGGCCAGGTCTGCAGCTTGAACAACATCAAAAGAGCACTCTGGGTGAACAATGATTTTTCTCTCAGGATCTTTCTGTCTCCACATCTTGATATGATCAGCATTAAATCCTTGGTGAACAGAACAGTAACCATACCAAAGAATAACTTTAGCCTTCTGAATTTGCTCAGGAGTTAGCCCTCCAAAACGAAGTCTTGGATCATAAACAACCATATCCTCTAATGGGATACCAAGCTTAAAGCATGTATTACGTCCTAAGTGTTGATCAGGGAAGAAAAGAAGCTTTTCCCCTTTGGAAAGACCCCAAGTGATAACTTTTTCAGCATTAGAAGAAGTACAGATTGAACCATTGTTTTCTCCTACAAAACTTTTTAAAGCAGCACTGCAGTTGATGTATGTAATAGGAACAACCTTATCTTGAGTACACTCAGTTATATATTTCCAAGCAAGATCAATCTCTCTTCGGTTGGCCATATCGGCCATAGAACATCCTGCTCTCATATCTGGAAGAATGACCTTCTGCTTTTCAGTGGTAAGCATGTCGGCTGTTTCTGCCATGAAGTGAACACCACAGAAAATAACATATTCTTTGTCTTTGATTTCGGCAGCCTTGCGAGCAAGCTCCAGGGAATCTCCAGTGATATCTGCAAATGAAATAACATCATCCTGCTGATAGTGGTGTCCAAGTACCACGACTTGGTCTTTAAGTTCTTCTTTAATTTTTTTGAGTTCAACGAGAACCTCTTCGTCTGATAGCTCAGCCTCACTAATTGTAGGTAGGTGCTCATTGGTTTCTAACTCTTCATATATGTTAATCATAAATATCTCTCCGAGAGGGAAAACATATATTTTTATTGATGGTTGTTCAAGTTTTGGGTGGTGAATAATACATTGTTCCGAGTACTCCCATCAACTTTAAGTTGTAAAGTAAATTGATGTAGTCATATAATAAAAATAATGTTTGAGATTTCACCTTCGTTTTGCATTCTTCCCTTTCTTCATCACCATGTAAATCCACAGGGCCACATGACTCCCTGTTGTATTAATTCAGAAGTGATGGGTGATGTTTCTCGTGACAGTATGGAGAATATCTTTCATGGTGAAGGTTTTAGGAGGTTACGGGAGACTTTACTTAAAGGGGAAGTTCCTGAGTCATGTCTAGTTTGCAAAAATCTCGAAGAACAAAATGTTACGTCTATGAGACAAGGGGCTAATCTAAAATTTATAAAAGATGCTATAAGTATGTCATTATTAGCAGATCCTTCCGGCAAGCTTCCCTATTACAAGCCTAAATCACTTGATATCAGGTTTTCTAATCTTTGCAATTTAAAGTGCCGGTCTTGTGGACCTGGTTACTCTTCTGCTTGGGCAAAAGAAGAATTTTCTCAATCTCTAGTAACTGTTCCTTCTCACCTCCTACAAGAGGTTCTGAATATTATTCCGCTGGCGGAGGAAGTTTATCTTGCCGGAGGAGAACCACTTATGATGCGTGAAAATCTAACTCTTCTTAACGAGATAAAAAAAAACAGGCCCCAAAGCCGTGTTGTTTATAACACTAACCTTACTTCCCTCAATTATTTTGGAGTGGATTATCTAGAGCTTTGGAAGGATATTGATGACTTACTGGTGGTTGTGAGTATGGATGATGTAGGGGCTAAAGGAGAATATTTACGTTCGGGGAAGAATTTTCAGGTTTTTCTTGAAAATGCCAAACGACTCCGGGAAACGAAAAAAGAAATGTGGTTTAATACAGTGGTTAGTGCCATTAATATTTTCTCGCTGGAGGAAATCCACGAGTTTTTTGAAAGAGAATTTCCGGGAGTGAAAACTGAATATACACTTCTTACTACTCCCCAACATCTGAGGATCTCCGTCCTGCCGGAAGAAATCCGGGGAGAACTGAGGCAAAGCCTTAGCTCTTTAAAAGAGAAAACGAAAAGTGAAGACTTGCAGGCGTGTCTAAACTTAGCGCTAAATGAACTGCAAGAAGATCGTACTGGTGATTTACAAACTCTTATTAATTACATTCGACTATTGGATGCTCGCCGAGGAGAGAGTTTTACCAAAGTCTATCCATCTCATCCTTTGAAGTCCTACTTTTAAGGCTTTTCTTCTTAACCTGTTAAAAAAACTAAAATATTACCTTGGCGAACCGTAGCGTCTTACTTAGACTTTTATTATAGGACCATTGAAAGGACCATAGGACCACAAGGAGAGTGCTCTATGAAAATTATTACTGTCGGTAATAACAAAGGTGGCGTAGGGAAAACAATGCAATGTTTTCAGCTCGTTTGCCATCTTGCTAATCTCGGACATCGCGTTCTTGCAATTGATTTAGATTCTCAGGCAAATTTAAGTTCTACCCTTGGAGTAAATATCCAAAGAACACTTATACCAGAGTGGCTCATCGGGGATGTTGGTGTCGAAGAAATTCTATGTGATGTAGAGGGGGAACACGATTTTTTTAAAAATGTTAAATTGATCGCTTCTTCACGCCACATGGCCAATCTTGCTAAGCTTTTGATTCTTTCTGAATCTGAAGTCCGTAAAAATGCCGGCAGAAAAGAACGTCTCTTAAAGCTTCGTTTAAAAGAATTAGAAGGTCAGTTTGATTACGTAGTGATTGATACTCCTCCAATGCTTGGAGATGAGCTTATTATGTCACTAGTAGCCTCGACGCAAATTCTTATTCCTACACAGGCCCAAGATTATTCTATTGATGGTCTAGAAGAGTTAATGGATACATTCGAGATTATTAAGGAAACTGAAAATCCTGCTCTTGAATTCGCTATTATTCCTTCTATGGTTAACCCTCGTAGAAAAATCGAGCGTCAACGCCTTGAAGAGCTTTCACAGTCATTTAATGTAACTCCAATGATCCGCAACCTTGTGGATATGCAGGAGTCTGTTGCATTAAGAAAGCCGGTATTCATGTTCCCTAAGAGATCGAAAGGGAAAAATGATTACACTGCTCTTTGGGATTCTCTAGGACTTAATTAGTTAATTAGAAAACAAGTACGTTTTTTATAAGGAGAGGCTTGTGGCCAAGGAATTTAGTGCACGTGTTTCGAAACGTGAACGTAAAGTAATCGACATTACGACTAATATTGATGATCGTATTCTTCGCATGAACGATCAAAAGCTTCTTCGTGGAGCTCAGCTTTCTAACATCCCGCTTGCAGATATTGAAGTTAGAGAACAGGTCCGAACGAAGTTTAATGATGAATCTCTCCAAGAACTTGCCGAGAACATTAAAGTCAACGGTCTTATTCAACCATTAGTACTTCATAGAGAAGGTCGCAAGTTTGTTCTCATTTGTGGTGAGAGACGTTTTAGAGCAATGTCTCTGATTAAAATGGAAGAAGCTCCTTGTTTTATTTTGGAAAATAAAACAAAAGAAGAGTTGATGGCCATTCAGTTCTCTGAAAACCAAGCTCGTGAAGATCTTCACTACATTGATCAAGCGGATTCAATTCTTGGTTATCAGAAGTTAACTGGCTCTAGTGAAAGAAAAATTACTGCAGCTCTGGGAATTTCAAAATCAGAAGTTCACAGATGTTTAAAAGTGGCAAAATTACCTGCAGCAATTAAAGAAGCTGCTAAAAATTTTAACACTGAAAAGTATGTTCTCCTTGAGTGGAATGAACTTCCAAAAGGTGAGTTTAAAAACGAAGTTAAGGAAAAAATTCTTTCTGGTGAATTAAC
>DATGND010000169.1:0-5285 GCA_035306925.1 Bacteriovoracaceae bacterium
TTTCATCGATTCCGGCTCTCTGGGATTTGCAGGAACAAGAGTTATTAGAGGAACCGGTTATCTGCGAGTGTTATTTACCGGAAAAGATACTTCATATGGTGAGATTGTTCAGTCAGTAGCAAAGATTCAACATGAAAGAACGCCTCTTCAGTCAGAGATACTAGAATTAACACGCTTTCTTATTTATATTGCTCTTGCCTTTTGTCTTGCTCTTGCGGCCATTCGTTTTTATCAGGGGCATGGTTGGCTTGATGCCTTATTAAGTGCTGCGGTTCTCGCCGTTGCGGCCATTCCTGAGGAGTTCCCAGTTGTCTTCTCCTTTTTTCTAGGAGTGGGTGTCTATCGCTTAGCAAAGCGCAATGCCCTCGTGCGTAGAGCAGTCTCTGTGGAAAATATAGGAAGAGTGACTCAAATTTGTACAGACAAAACAGGAACGATCACTCAGGGAGAACTCACTCTTACTCATTTAGATCCAGCCTCTGATGTTACGGAGATTAACTTACTGGCCCAAGCTCTTATAGCTTCTGACGTGGAAGGAAGTGACCCTGTAGACGTAGCGATTTTAAAGGCGGCAAGGCTAAGAGAGATGGAATTACCGAGAAGGTTTAGTGTTATTCCTTTTACTGAAGATAGAAAAAGAGAAACGGCCTTCTTGGAAAAAGATGGGGAACTCATTTGTGTTATCAAGGGATCACCTGAAACTGTTCTAACTAAATCAAAACTTTCCGAGAAAGAGCTTACCCACTGGAGTGAAAGAATAAATGAGTGGGCCCAAGGAGGGCATAAGGTCTTAGCAGTGGCTTCTGTTGAAGTTAGGGAAGCGAGTGAACCAGAGGACGGTTTTCTTTTCAAGGGACTACTGGCCTTTGAAGATCCGGCCAGACCTGAAATTAAGGATGCGATAAAGTACTGTCAGCGAAATGAAATAAAGGTACTGATGATTACCGGAGATCATCCTGCGACAGCAGAAGCTATTGCCAGAGATATCGGTTTAATAGAAGACTCAGCGGTCATTATTTCAGCAGAAAAAGAACCCCATAAAATTGAGGATAATTGGTTGGCCAACCATCCAGATTTTTTTAAAGGAGTGGATGTTGTTGCTCGTTGCAATCCGTTGCAAAAATTAAAAATAGTGGAGTCGTTAAAAAAAGCGGGAGAGATGGTGGTTGTGACAGGTGATGGGGTAAATGATGTGCCCGCCTTAAAGGCTTCTGATATAGGTGTGGCCATGGGATTACGTGGAGCCAGAAGTGCTAAGGAAATTTCTTCAATCATTCTTGCTGATGATAATTTCAGTACGATTGTAAACGCCATTCGAGAAGGTAAGCAGTTATTTGAGAACTTAAGGATGAGTTTTAAATACCTCTTACTTTTACATATTCCTTTTGTCCTCTCAGCAGCCGTTATTCCTTTACTAGGATATCCTCTCTTGTTTCTTCCTATTCATGTTGTATGGCTGGAACTTATTATTCACCCAACAGCGCTCTTTGCTTTTCAACAATATGCTGTTGAGAAAAATGAAAGCAGTTTTACTCAAAAATCATTTTTTACCAAAAAGGACTCGTTAGTTATTTTAACAATGGGATTAAGTTTAACGGGAATCGTTATTCTCTTTTTTATTGCCGGAGTTTCAGAAAATCAAAGCATAGACCACGGCCGAGCAGAGGTCATGGCATTGCTGTCCTTATGGAGTGCTGGACTTGTTTTGGCCTTAACCAAAGGAAGAACACTTGCATCTAAAGTTCTGATGATTGTCACAGTATTTTCAACTGTGGTTTTGGTGCAAAACAAGTGGTTTGCGAAGGCCCTTCACTTAAATTCTCTTCATGGGATTGATTGGATAAAGATTGTTTCGATTGTCTTGTTATTTGTTATTGCTTTGAGTTTCTTGAGTAGAAATAGCAAACAGAAAAATTACTAACTGCCTCACTTTAATGTTGATGAGGTAATTTCGGCACTCATCTGCAAAGATCTGTATCTTCTGGAGAGTTAAAATACGGAAATAATGAGAGTGTGACTCTGAGCATTTGAAAAAAAAACTATGAAATTATTGTTTCACACTCAAGAGAGGCAGTTAGAAAAAAGAAGGCCTCCCATCGGGAGGCCTTCTTGTATGTACTGACTAATCAGATTACTTAATTTTCCAGTACCACTCAATCACGAGACGTTTCTCGAATGGGAATGGGATATCTTCTGGAAGTGGTTTAGCAACTAGAGTTGCTTTTTCTTTCTCACCAACAGTCTCTTTATTAAGACAAGCTGGGATTGAAGAAATTCTTGGACGAGCCTTAGCTTGTAGGTAGTTACCAGACTTAGCACCTTTATCAGTGATTTCGATAACGTCACCAACTTTAAGGATGTATCCTGGAACGTTAACGATTTTACCGTTAACTAGGATGTGCTTGTGAGAAACCATCTGACGAGCAGCTGGAATCGAAGGGGCCCAGTTAAGACGGAAAACAACGTTATCAAGACGAGACTCAAGAGTCACGATCATGGTATCAACCCATGAAGCTGTCTTAATTTTCTTAGACTTGTGAACGTAAGTTCTAAGTTGAGACTCACGAAGTCCGTAGTGGAACATTACTTTTTGTTTTTCTAATAGACGGATAGTGTAATCCGAAAGCTTCTTACGTTGCATTCCGTGTTGACCCGGACCGTAAGGTTTTCTTTCTAGAGCACCAGCTTTTCCAAGACCTGGTAGTTCAACGCCCAGACGACGTTGGATTTTGAAGCGTGCGCGCCCCATGTCGATCTTTGCCATAAAAAATTCTCCTTGTAGGCAATATAGCGAGAAACAAAATAATTAAAAAAAACTTCTCCTAGGAGCCCGCTTTCCTCACTAAAAAAAGTGTTTGGTAGTTATAAACAAGTTCAATGCAACTGGCAAGCAAGAGATGCATATACCCCTAAATTTCCTAGGGAAAAGTTCCCTTAGCCCTTTAGTTTTTTCATTAGATTGGCCATCTCAATGGCACCCATGGCCGCATCCCAACCTTTGTTACCAGCTTTAGTGCCAGCTCTCTCAATGGCCTGCTCAATATTCTCCGTTGTAACTACGCCAAAAATGGTAGGTACACCGGTTTTAAGAGAAACATGGGAAATTCCCTTGGCCACTTCATTACACACGTAGTCATAGTGGCTGGTAGAACCGCGGATCACACAGCCAAGGCAGATGATAGCATCGTATTTTTTAGTTTCAGCAAGGGCCAGGGCCGCAGTAGGAATTTCAAAAGCTCCTGGAACCCAAACCTCATCGATATCTTCTTTTTTGATGTCATGACGTTCTAAACAGTCGATGGCACCGCCAAGAAGCTTAGAAGTAATAAACTCATTAAAGCGCGCTGTAATGATTGCAACTTTTAGCCCAGAGGCGTTTAAAGATCCTTCAATTTTCATAGATCCTCTTTATTTTAAGTTAGTAAGTAAGTGTCCTAATTTGGTCTTTTTAGTTTCTAAGTATTTTTGATTCTGACTAAGAGGCTCTATCATTAGAGCATAGCGGGTATTTTTAATACCGAAGTTCTCAAGTTCAGAAAGCTTCTGTGGATTATTGGTCATTAACTGAACTTCTTTTAGGTTGAAGTAGTTAAGGATTTGGGCAGCCATGGTGTAATCACGAGAGTCAACGGGGTGACCAAGTTCTACGTTAGCATCAACCGTATCAAAGCCCTGATCTTGCAGTTGATAGGCACGGATTTTATTGAAAAGCCCGATACCACGTCCTTCTTGTTTTAAGTAGATGACCATACCATGACCATTTTCGCTGATGGTTTTTAAAGCGAGATCAAGTTGGGCCCCGCAATCACAACGACTAGAACCTAGAACATCACCGGTAAAGCACTCAGAGTGAACGCGAACCAGTGGATTATCTTTGAGTTCTCCCTTCACAATGGCCATGTGTTCTTCACCCAGAAGTTCTGAGCGAAAAATATAGAGGCGAAAGTCATCACCATACTTACAAGGAAAGGGGATAGACTCCACATGGGAGATAAGATTTTCTGTTTGCTTACGATATTTAATCAGGTCTTCAATTGAAATAACTTTTAATTGATGAATGCGAGCAAGTTCCATGAGATCCGGAAGACGGGCCATGGTGCCGTCTTCGTTAATGATTTCACAAATCACGGCCACGGGAGTGAGTCCACTTAAGCGACAAAGATCAACGGAAGCTTCTGTGTGGCCATTACGAACAAGAACTCCACCATCTTTGGCAACCAGAGGGAAGATATGCCCTGGACGAACAAAGTCACCAGGCTTGGTTGATTCTTGAGAAAGAAGTCTAATGGTGTGGGCCCGGTCACTGGCCGAAATTCCTGTTGAGATTTTCTCTTTGGCATCAATAGTGACAGTAAAGGCCGTTCCCAAATTAGCAGTATTAGTATGTACCTGAAGTGGTAAGTCATACTTTTGAGCAAGTTCTTTGGTAAGGGGAGTACAGATAAGACCTCTTCCAACAGAGGCCATAAAATTAACAGCTTCTGGTGTGATAAGTTCTGCACTCATCACGAAGTCACCTTCGTTCTCACGGTCTTCATCGTCCACAACAATGACGATCTTACCTTTTTTTATATCTTCTAAAGCTTCTTCAATGGTGTTCAGTTTCATACTAATCTTCAAATTTTGCGTTAAAATAATTTCGTGCCCATTCTTCTTTTTTAGCAGGATCAAGAAGAATGAAGTTTTCAATATACTTTGCCACCATATCTACCTCGATATTGATGACATCTCCAATCTTTTTAGTGCCTAAGTTAGTATTTTCCAGAGTATGCGGAATTATTGAGACTTTGAGTTCCTTATCTTTTAATTCGGCAATTGTTAAGCTTATGCCATCAAGGGCCACAGAACCTTCTTGAATCATATATTTACGAAGCTCGGCACTAAATCCAACAGTAATCTCCCAGTTCTGACCCTTTTTATCAATACTCTTAATCACTCCCAAATCATTGACATGGCCAGAGACCATATGTCCCCCAAGTCGATCCTGCGGACGAAGAGATAATTCCAAATTGACTGGCGAACCAACACTTAACTGTCCAATGGACGTTTTTTTCAAAGTCATATGTACGGCCTGAACTTTAAAAGTATCACCTTCAATTTTGGTGGCCGTCAGACACACGCCATTGGTGGCAACTGAGTCATCGATCTTAATATCTTTAATAAGCTTAGGAGCATAGATGACAAACTCTTTACCTTCCGTATTCGTTTTAATGGTCTTGATAGTTCCTACTTCTTGAATAAGACCTGTAAACATAAATTACCTCTTAAATGTTGCAGTTAAGTAA
>DATGND010000170.1:0-3987 GCA_035306925.1 Bacteriovoracaceae bacterium
GAGTTTAGAACCAAGGCCCTTACTCAATATCCAAAAATTGCAGTAAGCTCTCAAACTCTGGCCAATCGTTTGGATCTTCCAAACGCTCAGGTTATTTATCCAACTTTTAGAACCGAAGAGTATCCATTTGTTAAAGACGAAGACCATAACTTTGAGTTCGATCATCACCTTGTTTATACTCATGGAACCAGCAGGGAAGAGTTTTATACTCTAGTGAATTATATTTTATCTCAAGGAGATATGGTCCGTGTGATGGGCCCTGATGAAGATAAGAAGGATTTATTTGCGAACAATCCTAAAGTCGATTTTGCCGGAGATCACTGTGAAGCCACTGCGGCCATGTACTCCCATAAAGCGAAAGTCATCTGGGATCTGTCAGTGAGTTTCTTCCCGGCCAAAGCTTTTGGGGCCCTTTGTACTGGAAGACCAGTAGTCGTTAGAGATAATTCCATTAATCGCGAGTTTCTTGTGGAAGGTGCTTATTTCTTAGATCTTGAACAGAATCTTTCAGAAATTTTTAAGAAAGCTAATTCTGAGTTTTTAAGCTTTGATCGACGCTCTTTACGTCGTAAAGGTTTGCGTTGGAATGAGAGACTATTTAAAACTAAAATGACTCATTTCCTAGAACGACACAATGATTAAGGTGAGGAGTGGAGTAACTCTTCAACTTTAGAAATCACTTCTTCAGTGATTTGGGCAGTACTTTTGCCATTCTTCGCAATGACTGTTGCTGCCGAATGAGAATGCCCTCCGCCGCCAATGCTAATAGCAATGGCCCCCACATCAACTTTAGGGTCCGTTGATCTCAAACTCACTTTCACAGACTGCCCATCATCACGAAACATACAGGCCACTTTAATATTATTAAGAACCAAGAGGTGATTGATAAAGGCGTGAGTGTCTTCAATATCGGACTTAAAACGACCGATATCTTCATGGGTGAGTGTGATCCAGGCAATGGTCTCATCTTTATTGGTTTTAGCATTACTAAGGACTCTTCCTAATAAATGCATATGATGGATGCGTTTGGTTCCATAGATGCCATTATAGGCTTCAGGTGGATTGATACCTGTATCCATGAGCTTTGCAACTAAGTAATGAGTCGACCCTGTTACTGTTGGGTAGCGAAAAGAGCTCGTATCAATAATGATGGCCGTATAAATCGGGAGAGCAATTTTCTTAGTAAACTTTACACCAAGATAGTCAATCATTTCACCTACCAACTGGCCCGTAGCTGCAGCACTTTCATCAATACAGTGGGTTTGAAGAGAGCGACCACGACAAGGGTGGTGATCAATAAACAAGATATCTTCGTATTTTGCGATATGATTTTTGAGGTTCTTACCAATTCTCTCTCTAGTATTCGTGTCTACTACTATTACAAGGTCTGGAGTGAAGTCAGGATGCTGCTTTTTGAAGTTCTGAAGACCTAAAACGACAGAGTCTTGATCAAGATAGTTATATCTTTCAAGTAGAGGTTCTTCGTTTACACAGTGAACTTCTTTTCCAATTTGTCTAAGAGCAAGGCAGAGAGAAATTTCGGAGCCAATACCATCGGCATCAGGAAATTCGTGAGTCGTAATAAGAATCTTATCAGCCTCTTGTATTCTCGATTTAAAAACATCTAAAATAGTCATAATTACTACATATCGGCGAGATGCCGAATAAACTAAGCTCCACTTAAGATTATACAAGGTTTTATGGATAAAATACTAGTAGTTGACAGTGTTTCTAAAGAATACCCTGGACGTATGGCGGTTAAGAACGCAAGCTTTGCGGTAACTGCAGGTTCAATTCATGGATTTCTCGGCCCTAATGGAGCAGGTAAGTCGACCACTATGAAAATGATTGCAGGTCTTCTCCCGGTAAGTTCAGGGCAAATCGAACTCTTTGGTAAGCCTATTGAGAAACAGAAAATTTCTGAACTCATTGGAATGTTACCGGAAAATCCGCCACTTTATTTTGATATGACTGTACGGAATTACATTGAGTACGTGGCACGTCTTCATCAGCAAAAAGATATCAAGAATAGAGTCGAAAAAATCATAGCCGATCTTTCCCTTGAGGATGTTGCCGATCGACTTATTGGCAACCTCTCTAAAGGTTACAAACAAAGAGTAGGGTTGGCGCAGGCACTGGTTTACGATGCACCTTTTATCATCCTGGATGAGCCAACTAATGGGCTTGATCCTCAGTCAGTGGTTGAGTTAAGAGAATTCATTAAAAAACTAGCAGAACAAAAAACAATCCTATTTTCTTCGCACATTCTTTCTGAGGTGGAGCAGCTATGTGATGAAATCACCATCATTCATCAGGGAGAGGTGAAAGCATCAGGTCCTATAAAAGAAATTCAAAAGATGTTTAAACAAGGACTTGTTCTAACGGTTGGAGTCCCTAGTGGTCAGAAGCTTCCAGACTTAAGCCCATTCGGAGAAGTACAAACGGAACTTCTTTCTCAAAACGCGGGAGAAGATATCTATCAGTTAATATTTAGTAATGAAAAAGATATCAGAGGGGAGTTAGGTCGTTATTTTTATTCTAAAGGAATTGATCTTCTCACTCTAAGTCTGGATTCTCCAGAGCTTGAAGATATCTTTTTACAAATGACGGAGAAGCCATGATTTTTACTATTTGGAAAAAAGAAGTAGAAAGCTACTTTTCATCTCCGCTTGCCTACGTGATTATTGGACTTTTTTCTCTTATTAGCGGAGTTATTTTTTTTAATCTCCTGGTGACTTACTCTGACGGAATCCTTGCTATTCCTGCCCACATGGCCCAGGAGATATCGTTTGTGGATGAAGTGGTGGTAAGGCTCTTTGCTAATATTAATTTTTTATTTTTATTTTTTATTCCCCTCATTACCATGAAGTCTTTTTCTGAGGAGAAGAAACTTCAAACACTTGATGTGTACTGGTTGGGTGGAGTTCCTGAATGGAAATTAATTCTTGCTAAGAATCTTGCTGCCTTTACTTTGATTTTTGCCATGATTCTGATGACGAGTGTTTATCCACTGGTTATTTGGGGAGTGGGCATTAGAGACTTTTCAATTCTAGGAGCTAGCTACCTAAGTATTCTCCTTAATGCAGCAGCTTATATCTCGTTAGGGATATTCTGTTCTACTCTTACTCACAACCAGATTGTAGCCGCTTTACTTGCTATTTTAGGAGTGATGGGGATGTGGATGATCACTTGGGGAAGTCATCTTCACTCAAATTATCTGTTAGCTGAAATCTTTGCTTATGTGGGGATATCTTCTCACTTTGAAAGAGTACTACGAGGCCTGATTGGAACTCAGGATATTATTTACTACCTTAGCTTTATTTTTATGTTCAACTTTATGGCCGTTAAAAGTTTAGGAAAGAGGAATTGGTAATGAAAAATAAACTTTTTCCTTTATGGGTGATTATAAATCTCTTGCTGGTGATCACCTGTCTTTCTCTTTGGATTACTGCTTCTGAGTACAAAACACTTAATATTTCGCTTTCTATTTTTACCCTTTGTTTATCCTTTATTCTCATTGCCGTTAAGTTCAATGAGATTAAGAATTTTGTTCAGACCAGATACTTTAAGAACATGATGGTTCACGTAATTAATGTGACGTTAGTTGCCGCTATCTTGAGTCTGGTGAATTATTTAGGGAATAAGAATTACAAAGAGTTTGATATCACTCTTGAGAAGAGAAACAGCTTAGCTGCTCAAACCTTAAAAGTACTGGAAATGGTAAAGGCTCCTCTGAAAATCTCTCTCTTCGCTAAAAGAGAGCAGTGGGGACCAATCCTGAACTTATTAAAGCTTTATGAAGCTCAGAACAAGTATGTTTCCATTGAAGCTTTTGATACTGACCTACGTCCAGATCTGGTCAAGTCATTAGGGATTGCTCAGAATGGAACAGTTATTCTTAATTACCAAGGCAATCAAACCAAGTTTGTCATTGCTGATGAATTATCTGTTACGAACAATCTTCTTAAAATCCTTCGTGACCGTTCC
>DATGND010000171.1:0-6602 GCA_035306925.1 Bacteriovoracaceae bacterium
TTAATAGGACCGAGATAGCCGTAGCTGGTAGCCTTAGTATTTGAGATAGAAATGGTCACAAGACTGGCTTCATGATCAAAAATACTCTTGAGAGCATTACTCATTTCAACAAAAGAAAAAGAGGAGATCTGAGCGGCTTGAAGAAAGTCTTCACGTTTGGTCTCATGGAAGGGGCGAAGACCTTCAGAGAAATTAGCAAAGGCCAGAGAGTGAAGAAAACCATGAAGTTTGTCAGTGTGTTTTAAAACTTCTTCTTTTAAAGAAGTGATATGATCTTTATTTTCAACATCTACAATAATGACAGGAGAGTTAGGGAAAAGTTTATTAACGGTAGGTATCTGCTCTTCTTTCTGGACAGAAAAAAGGCAATGGGCGCCGGCTTCAATCAGAGTTTTCGCCGAAAAATAGGCCACACTTTTTTTATTGGCCACACCTGAAATAAGAAACCACTTATCTTTAATCCCTAAAAAATCCATTTCTAAACCTCTGAAGAATCAACAAGGGCCACAGCAAATTCAATACTCATAATGACTTTGTTATTAACTTTGATCTTTCCCTTCATAAAGGAAGCGTTCGCTAGTGTTTCAACAAAGTCCACAGTGATAAAAAGTTCATCACCTGGTCTTGCCATATTTTTAAATTTAGCATTTTGAATACGAGTGACAACGGCCGTCTTATCATTCTGAATCTCTGTACCTTTTAATGACATATAAAGAGCACCGGTTTGGAAAACCGCCTCACACATTAAAACACCAGGAAAGAGAGGACGACCAGGAAAGTGACCGCGAAAGTAATCTTCATCACCTTTTAAGATATGTTTAGTTGTAAGACTTGTTTCTACTTGCTCAATAACTTCATCAACAAAAAGAAAGGGCTCTCTTTGAGGAATATGGGATTTTACATCGATCATTACAGGCCTCCTGCTATATCAAGAGCTGCTCCTGTTATGTAGCTAGCTTCACGGGAAGCAAAGAACATAACTGCATGGGCCACTTCCTCAGGTTTCCCGAAGCGTTTCATAGGGACTTGAGACTTATATTCCTTAATCTGCTCTTCAGGTAGATCACGGATAAGGTCTGTTTCAATAAAACCAGGGCAAACGTTGTTGATAGTGATATTTCTCTTGGCCACTTCTTTGGACACAGAAAGTGAAAGAGCAATTTGACCGGCCTTCGAGGCAGCGTAGTTAGCTTGACCTGAGAGACCTAGCTTTCCACCGATACTACTCATATTAATAATTCTTCCATAACGTTTTTGGGCCATTAACTTCACTGCAAAGTGAGTCATGTTGAATGTACCTTTAAGATTGGTATCAACAACTTGATCCCATTCACTTTCTTCCATAGCTGCGATGATTTGATCTTTTCTAATTCCTGCATTGTTAACAAGAACGTGAAGCTGTCCAAAGTCTTTTTCAAAATTTTCAAAAAACTTTTCTACTTCATTAAATTTAGAAACATTAAACTTTCTAAGGTGAAGGCGAGTGCTATTTTCTCCCAGAGAATCTTTAAAGGCATTGGCAGCCTCATCATTTCCTGAATAGGTAGCAACAACAGTAGCACCGGCATTAATAAAAGCTTTAGAAATTGAACTTCCAATCCCTCTGGTTCCACCTGTAACAATGACAATTTGATCATTAAAATTAAACATATAATTCCTTAATGTGCATGCAAGTAACTTTCTACGGCATTGGATTGAATGGCCCCATAATTAGCAGCTCCCAACCAGCCGGACATAATAATTCCAACAGAACCAGCATGGAAAAGTCCAGGCAGTTCTTTATGTAGATTCATAGAAACATCCAGTCCTTCAAACTTAGTTCCAAAGGATGCTCCTTTAGGATGAAGAGTGTAGCGCTCAACAGTGAGGGGAGTTGCCGCCTCAACAATATCAAGCTTGTCGCGAATATCTGGTATAAACTCTTCAAGACCTTTGATGGTCTCTTCTATCATAAATTTTTTCTCTTCCTCATATTCACTTGGAGAAAGTTTTTTCCAGTCATCATACAAACAGTTGGTACTGGCCACAATGGCAACACGACCGTTAGTCATTTGAGGACGAGAGGTCTCAGGATAGTAAACAGAGAAGGTTCTTGAAGTGACTTTAATATCCAAGAGTTTAGCTGGATCATAAACAGGGTAAGAGGATGTGAAAATAAGATCCCCAATATGAGGGATCGTAGCCCCTTCTTTTAATCCCATGTAAACCTGACAACTTGAAGAGTTAAGTCTAATGGCCTTGGTCTTTTCTATAAACTCAGGAGAGAAATGCTCTTCTCCGACCATATTAAGAATTGTGGATCTAATATTTGAGTTAGAGAGAACAGCACGGGCCTTCACTGTTTTGCCATTAACTTGGACTCCGGCTACCTTGCCATCATTAATAATAATCTTATCAACTTTCGTTTGAAGTTTGATATCAACATTATTTTTAAGAAGTTCATCTTTCATCTTAGAGATAAGAAGATCCGTTCCTCCTTTAAAAGTATAAACACCTTTACTCATGAAGTTAGAGAAGACGATTCCATAAGTAATGGCAGGATCATCTAGGGTAGATCCATTAGCATAAGTAATGGCTTCCATCAGAAATCGCACAATATCGTTACGCCCCGGAAAGAACTTTTCAAAAAGTTCTCCATTGGTCATACCAGCGTTATCATAAAAATTCATTTCCCGCAGATAAGTGAAGAAGCTTTCAACAGTCTTGGCATCTACGCCAAATTTTTCAACGAGGATGCGTGAATAGTCTTCTTTGGTAAAATCAGTCTGGATGTTGAACTGAGGGTTAATAAATCGGACATCCTTAAGTTGAACAATAGAGTCGGCGATTTCTTTACTCCAGTATTTTCGACAAGTCTTGATCATCCCCACAGGAAAGCCATGAAGAGAAACATCGAAAATATGCTGGCGATTTTCGCGATAAAACCAAGTGGCAAATCCACCTAACTTGTTATGGGATTCCAGAAGAAGGACCTGATGGCCATTTCTTCCTAATATATTTGCTGCCGTCATTCCGGCAAGGCCTGAACCAATGATGATGACATCGTAGTCTTTAGAGATTTCATCTCTAAGTTTAAGTAGCATAGTTAAATCTCGCAGTGCAAAAATACAGTCTAAATACTTCGTAAGAATAGATGAATATGATGAAAAAGTCATGGAATGAGTTACAATTTAATGAATACAAGAAGGATGGATTTATGTTCCTGGAAAATATCAAACGAAGTTTCGGGCTTGATTATCGTTCCCTATCTCTTTATCGGGTTCTTTTAGGACTGATCATTGTCATTGATGTCCTTTATCGCATGCCCGATATTACGGCCTTCTACTCTGATGTAGGAATTTTACCTCGACAAACTTTCCTGAGTGAATTCGCTCTACCTTGGTCTTTTTCTCTTCATCTGGCCTCTGGCTCTACAGAAGTGCTTTTTATCTTTTTCCTCATTCAATTGATCATTGGTTTAATGGTTCTTTTTGGTTATAAAACCCGATGGGCCCTTCTTTTTTCTTATATTCTTAATGTTTCCGTTCATAATCGTAACTGGCTCATTAATAATGGGGGAGATGATGTTTTGCGGGCCATTCTTTTTCTGTCTATCTTTCTTCCTTTGGATAAGTTTTTTAGTGTGGATGCTGCCAGAAGAGAGGGAGAGAAAAGTGAAGCTAAATATGTAACTTCTCCTTGGACTATGGCTTTTTTTATTCAAGTTTTTGCCATTTATTTTGTCAGCTATATTCTGAAGGATCACCCCGTTTGGCGAGGAGAATACACTGCTGTTTACTATGCTCTTAGAGTTGATGCTTTAGTTAATCCCTTAGGACATATTATTCGAGAAATTCCCTGGTTTGATACTCTGACCACTATCTTTACTATTTTTCTTGAATGGGCAGGACCGCTGTTTCTTCTGTTGAGTTTTATATTCTTAAAGCACTGGTGGATTGTTCGGTTTCTGGTGGTCTTAGGATTCTGGGGGCTGCATTTGGGGATTATTCTCACTATGTGGATTGGACTCTTTCCTTATATTTGTATCACCATGTGGTGCCTTTTTATTCCTACTCCGGTCTGGGATTACTTGGAGAGAAAGTTCTATTATGGCCCTGTCACGATTAATTACGATAAGGATTGTGGCTTTTGTTTTAAGATGGTTTCTTTAATCAGGCACTTCTTTCTTACGAAGGAAAGTATGATCCTTCCATGTCAGGATCGCCCTCATATTCAAGCGATTATGGAGCGTGAAAACAGTTGGGTGGTTGAAGATAGTGAGGGGAATACTTATACCGCTTATGAAGCCTTTATCACTGTTGTTAGGCATTCCTGGTTTCTTCGTCCATTCTCTTTTCTTTTAGCTTCAAGACCTGCGAGATTTCTGGGCAATAAAATCTATCGCTGGGTAAGTCAAAACCGATCACTCATGGGGAAATTCAGTCAGTTTTTTATATTCCTTCCACCTAGAAAAGAAGTTTTAACTCTTCGTATCCTGAGTTCTCTTTTTGGTATTTTTATTTGTGTCACTTTAGTCATGTGGAATCTTACAACGATAAAAAGGTTTCATGTTAATTCTCCTTTTTTTGCAGATGTAACTCGTTGGCTTCATCTCTATCAAGAATGGAATATGTTTTCTCCACGTCCAAAGCCTGATAGTGTATGGATAGAGATCCCCGCCGTCCTAACCGATGGAAGTGAAATTGAACTTTTAACGGGAGATCGTGATATATATTCTGTTAAGAACAAGGCATTCTTCCAAAGTATTCCTTCTGAACATTGGAGAAAGCTTTATTTCAACCTGACAGACAGAATCGATTACGGAAGGTATTTCGGAAGTTATCTTTGTCGGAACTGGAATGACCTTGGAAATGGACTGATACCAGAGGTGAAGTTAAGAAAGTTAGAGATCAATATTTACAGCCAAATGAATCTTCTCAATAACCAGAAAGAAGGTGTTGTAAAAAAAGCAACATGGACTCAATGGTGTTTTGATAAGGATGCTAGTTAAGTTAAGAGGAAACGATGGATTTAGAACTATTAAAAAATCAATTTCATGAACATGTAAAAGACTTACAGAACCAGATAACTGAAAAAATGAAGTCCATTGATGCGGGCCTGAAGTTAACTGAGGACCTATGGCAAAGACAGGACCATATGGGGTCTCCAGGAGGTGGTGGAATCACTCGTGCCTTTGAGGGAAGTGTTTTTGAAAATGCGGGAGTGAATACAAGCTGTGTTTTTGGAAAGATAGATCCCAAGTTTGCTCAAGTTCTTAAAGGAACTGGAGATGAGATGTGGGCCGCAGGGATTTCTCTGATTATTCATCCTATCAATCCTCGTGTACCTACTGTTCATGCTAATTTCAGAATGATTCAGCAGGGAGATAAATTTTGGTTCGGAGGAGGAGCAGATCTTACTCCTTACTACCCACACGTTGAAGACTTTCATTATTTTCATGGGGTTTGGAAAAAGGCCTGTGCCCCTTATGGTCTCTATGAGGATATGAAAAAGCAATGTGACGAGTACTTTGTGAATTTTCACCGTAACGGAGAGATGAGAGGAATAGGGGGAATCTTTTTTGATCACTATAATACAGGAGATACGAAAGCAGATTTTGAGATGGTAAAACATCTTTCCAATCACTTTATTGAATCTTATTTTCCTATTGTAGAAAAGAGAATTAAAGAGGATTGGACTCCGGAAGATGAAGATTTTATGCTTCATCGACATGGGCGTTATGTGGAGTTTAACCTACTTCATGACCGTGGAACTCATTTCGGCTTAAAGACAAATGGGCGAACTGACTCCATTCTTATCTCTTTACCAAAGAGAACTAAATTTACTTATAAGTATGCCCCACCGGCCGGAAGCATCCATGAAAAAATGATGGAGTACTATTATCCTAAGGCCTGGTAACAGGCCTTAGAATTTATATTTTCGTTTTAAGGCAGATGTTCTTACTAACGGTTTAGCTCTTACGACTGCTTCCACTTTTAGTGCTGTTTGAGTCTCATTGCCAAATAGATTGAGCTGTAAATCAGATGTGATCAAGACAGAGGAATCTGGGAAAATTTCGATCTTTTCCTCTGCTGGAATTTTTTCTCCATCTACTCTGACTCCATTTTTACTATTCATGTCTTCAATAAAAATTTGGTTATCTTCCAAATAGATCTTGCAATGGACTTTGGAGAGTTCATTTACTCTGATGGTGAAATCGGCTTCTGATGAGCGACCGATGGTAAATGAAGATTTATCTTCAGTTTCATAGATATAAGTTTCAGTTTCGGAAATAGCCTTGATTCTCATGAGAGGCTTATCGACCCACCCCAAACAAAACTTAAATAAACTGCCCCCTTATATTGGTGTTCAAGTGGTAGAGAAGACGTCTATAACGGGTTTTTTATTTTTACTATGAGCGTTAGAGTAAACAGTTAATAGTTACTTATCATCTTTAGCTTTGTTTAATGTTTTGCATCTAAGGGGGTATGAATAAATTTTGTCCAAACCCCGACTGCGCATTTCCCTTCAATCTCATCCGAGATGGTTATTTTCGGCGAAAAGATGACTCAAAAAAAGTGCAACGATTTCGTTGTAGAACCTGCGGTAAGCGTTTTTCAAAT
>DATGND010000172.1:0-9776 GCA_035306925.1 Bacteriovoracaceae bacterium
TGCATAATTTTGATATTCGTTGTGGCATCCCCAGAAAACAAGTTTTCTGGGGATGATTATTTGAGGTGCGGTCTTCTAGGAATATGGAACTTTTCGAAAACGAAACAAAAAGAGCAACACCAATGAAAGGGTGCAGTTTAAAAAAATACTGGAGTCGACCGTCTGACTCCAGTATTTTTCAATCTTAAGAAAGATATTTTTTATGATGAAGAATGTGATCTTCAATGAAAGTTGAAATGAAATAGTAGCTGTGGTCATACTCTTCGCAAAAGACAGCTTCTTGATCTTGTTCCTGAGCAACACAAGCATCGATAAAGTCAGTCGTCAAAAGCTCTTTGGTCAGGAATTCATCATGGGTTCCTTGATGGATTAAGATTTTTTGATCATGCTTGTAACCAAGTTTCATCAACTCTGTAGCATCATACTTCATCCATTCTTCTTTATTTTCTCCTAAATAGCCCTTAAATGCTTTTTCACCCCAAGGACAAGCACTTGGATGCACAATAGGAGAAAAGGCCGAAATAGATCTAAAGACATTCGGATTTCTTAGACCCAATACAAGAGCTCCATGGCCACCCATGGAATGTCCCATGATAGAGACTTTTGTCATCTTGAATTCTTCTTTCAAAATGGTGACGATCTCATCCAGGATGTAGTCATACATTTTATAGTGATCTTTATACCCTGGAGTCTCGGCATTGACATAAAAGCCTGCACCAGAGCCAAAGTCATAGGCATCATGTTCTCCGGGAAGATTTAATCCACGTGGAGAAGTATCAGGACAAATGACCATCAAGTTATGTTCACTAAGATACTTCTGGGCACCGGCCTTAGTAATAAAATTTTCTTCATTACAAGTTAATCCCGAGAGCCATATAATGGCCCCCGTTGGATTCTCGGGAATGAAAGTAGAAAACTTCATTTCCGTTTTTGTGCTTTTAGATGGGTGTGACCAAAACTGAGTTACCCCATTAAAAGTCTTATGTGTTTTGATTAAATTCATGTTTTTACCTCTTAAAACGTAACTACACTTCTAATGGCCTTCCCTTCGCGCATGTAATCGAAGGCCTTATTAATTTCTTCAATAGGCATCGTAAAAGTCACGAGCTCATCAATTTTAATTTCGCCTTTCATGTACTTGTCCACATATCCAGGGAGTTCCGTTCTTCCCTTTACTCCTCCAAAAGCAGAACCTTTCCAAACACGACCTGTCACTAGCTGGAATGGACGAGTTGAGATTTCTTCACCGGCACCGGCAACACCAATGATAACCGACTCTCCCCAACCTTTGTGACAACATTCAAGAGCTTGTCTCATGAGCTTCACATTCCCAACGCATTCAAAGGAATAATCTGCACCGCCATCTGTTAGCTTGATCACTTCATCGGTAACATTTCCTTCAATTTTACTCGGGTTGATAAAATCTGTTGCTCCAAATTGTTTTGCCATTTCAAACTTAGCGTCGTTAATGTCGATGGCAATAATTTTATTGGCCCCCGCCATTTTAGCTCCTTGGATAACAGAGAGGCCAATTCCTCCCATTCCAAACACTGCTACGTTTGATCCTTTTTCAACTTTAGCTGTATTAAGAACAGCTCCGATACCAGTGGTTACACCACAACCTAATAAGCATACTTTATCTAACGGTGCTTTAGGGTCAATTTTTGCCAAAGAGATTTCCGCTACAACAGTGTATTCTGCAAAAGTAGAAGTTCCCATATAGTGATAAATAGGTTTTCCATCTTTTGAAAATCTTGTTGTTCCATCGGGCATAAGCCCCTTACCTTGAGTTTCACGGATTTTTTGACAAAGGTTAGTTTTACCTGATTTACAAAATTTACATTCGCGACACTCTGGCGTGTAAAGAGGAATCACGTGATCCCCTTTCTTTAAACTGGTCACACCAGGGCCAACCTCTTCAACGATTCCGGCCCCTTCATGTCCTAGAATAACAGGGAAAACTCCTTCCGGATCAACCCCTGAAAGAGTATAGGCGTCTGTATGACAAACCCCACTGGCCACTATTCGAACCAGTACTTCCCCTTCTTTTGGTCCTTCAAGATCTACTTCTTCAATACTCAAAGGTTGATTTGGTCCCCAAGCAACTGCGGCCTTTACTTTCATGTCATTTCTCCTTAGGAATCAGGTTTAAAGCTCTATTCTAACTGAGCTCAAAAATATTGACTATCTACCACGCAAGAGAAACACTGTTTCCATATGGAAACAATCAAATGGATTGAATGCTTAGTACACTTTGTGGCCGTTGCTGAAAATGAAAGTATTTCCAAGGCAGCGAAGAACTTAAATGTTTCAAAATCCCAGGTCTCAAAGATGATCAAAGCTCTGGAAAATGAGATCGGTGAGGCCCTCTTCTTGCGCTCTACAAGAACAATAAAACTCACAAGCTTTGGAGAGAAATTCCTGGGCGAATGCCGAAGCTCACTATCCCAACTTCAAGATGTCAAAAAACAAGTGAGTCATCGCGGACAAACACCCAGAGGACTCCTAAGAGTTACCACGGCGGGAATCTTTGGAGAAAACTTTATTACTCCAGTGCTTCTCGAAATGACTCGCAAATACCCTGAGCTTCGAATTGAAGTAAACTTTGATTCTAGAATCGTCGACCTTATTGAAGAAAAGTTTGATGTGGGTATTCGTATTGGAAAACTCAAGTCCTCCTCCCTCTATGCTCAAAAGATTGCTTCTCGAAGAGAGTTTGTCTGTGCTTCCAGGGAATATTTAAACAGGCATGGTATTCCCAAACATCCTAGCGATTTAAAAAATCACAACTGTCTGGGAACGAAGTGGAAATTTAGAATTGATAAGAAAGTAAAAGACTGGCCTGTATCGGGTAATATCAAAACGAATAATCCTCGTGTTCTGCTCCAAGCGGCCCTTTCAGGTCTTGCTATTGTCAGACTTCCTGGAAGTTATGTTTTTGAATACATCACTAGTGGAAAACTCATTCCCTTGTTAGAAAACTATAAAGAAGAAAAAACTGATATCTGGGCCGTCACTCCCTATAAGGTTGAACGCAATATAAACGTCAGTACCTTTCTTGAAGAACTGAAAGTCTTTTTGAGTTCTGATTATCCGGATGTTTTATTCTAAAAAACAAAGTCCTCGGAATATCCGAAGCTTTGTTAGTTTTTAATAATCCGTATAGCCGAGTTCTCCACCACTATAGAATGTCTGTTCATTCCAAGGTGTCAGCGGTCGTCCATCTTTAAACTTCTCTACGAGATCTGGATTAGAAATAAACCATCGCCCGAAACTCACAGCGTCTACGAGACCGCTCTCTAACTCCATTGAAGCGGTATCAAAACTATAATTTTGATTTCCAATAATGTTTCCTTGATACCATGAACGAATCTTTTTATAGATTTCAATAGAACCTGTGGTATTTCGAATAAAGACAAAACTTAAGTTAAAATCATTAAGCTTCGTGAAAATATATTCAAATAATTTATCAGGATTTGAATCACTCACATCATGAGTATTTGAATAAGGCGAAAGATGCAGTCCTACTCTCCCACTCCCCCAAACCTCGATAAGAGCATTCAAAACTTCAAAAAGAAAACGGGACCTCTTCTCAACGCTTCCACCGTACTCATCATTTCTCTTGTTGGTACCATCATGAATAAACTGATCCACTAGATACCCGTTGGCCCCATGAAGTTCGACTCCATCAAATCCGGCCTTCTTAGCATTTTCAGCAGCTCTTTTATATTGTGAGATAATTTCTTTAATTTCTGGAAGAGTCAGCTCTCTAGGAGTTTCATAAGGAGTTTCTTTTCCAAGACGACGGACAAGTCCATTAATGGGAACCGGAGAAGGGGCCACCGGAAGTTTCCCCTCAAGAAGCGAAGAATGGGAAACTCTCCCCACATGCCATAATTGCATGACGATCTTTCCCTTCTTTTCATGAACAGCATTCACCACCTTCTTCCAACCAGCAATTTGATCTTCAGTCCAGATCCCAGGAGTGTTCTCATAGCCAATAGCATCTTTTGAAATGACCGTGGCTTCCGTTAAAATCATCCCAGCACCTGAGCGTTGTTGATAATATTTAACCATCAAATCATTAGGCTTATGCTCTGGGGCCCGTGAACGGGTTAAAGGGGCCATGATAATCCTATTATCTAATTCTATATCTCCCAGCTTAATCGGAGAGAAAAGCGACATAGTAAGCTCCTTAGAATTCCATTATAAAATTGGTATTAAAGGATCTTCCCATTCCAAATTGTGCAGTTCTTGAAGCAGGCAAATAATTGACTAGATCTACCCCTGCAAGCGGCATCTGGTAATCCTTATCAAGTATATTACTCACTCCTAGCTCCCATGTAAATTTGCTCCATTTAAATCTCGTGGCAAAGTCTAACAGAGCATATCCTGCGGTTTGCGCCTCTAATCGCATCTTGTTGACCGTTTCTTTTTGACTCACCATTCTTAGAGTCAAATCATTGGACCAAAAAAATAGTTGATGTTTCAACTTCACATTCATATTTAAAGGCATCAAATGATACAAGTCTGCTTTCTTATCCACTCGATAACCGCGAGTATAAGAAGCAGTGGAGTTAAGAGAAAAATCTCCAAGAGTAGCTGAAGAGTACAGGGAAATGTCAGTATTAAAGTCCACTCCGTAAAGAATGGCATCTTCATTGGCAAATTGAAGATACTGAATGCCATCCATACTTCTTAAAAGATTGGCATCAATAAAATTTTCCACATAATTAAAGAAAGGAGAAAATTCAAAACGAAGTTTCTTTTTATCATTATAGCTATACTTCAAGGAGAACTTATGAGCGACTTCAGGTTTTAAGTCCACATCCCCCACATAACCATTTCCATCCCCAAACCAGTTAATCATACGCATATCCATGTTTTGCTCAGTTCTTATTCCGGCCCAGGAGTACCTTTCATACATATTCGGTGAACGAGTTTTTCGGGCATAACCAGCTTCAATCCATTGATTGGTAAGATGATGGTAACGAAAGGCCAGGAGGGCATCAAAGTTAAAATCAGTACGACTTCGTTTTTGAGAGTTAAAATGAGCAGCATCAACAGGAGCATTCATCATTTCATTATAACCCCTGACCTTACCTGTATTCATCATGACCACATCAGAACGAAGACCCGTTAGTACTTCTAGTTTTTCACCTTGATTAAAAGTGTTCTCCACATATGAGGCAATACGATCCCGCTTACCGTGGTGAATATTTTGAAAGGCATTGGGCCCCATCATGGTTCCACTCACAGGATCCCACCAATCCTCCAGACGATACTGAAAATATTCAAAACCAAAATTTAGTGAGTCATAACTAAACTTTAAAGAAGTATTGAACTCATCACTAGAAGTATCCATAGGCATTTTACCTGGACGCTCACTTTTTATTTTATTCATGTGATGATCGGTATGAGTAAAGCTTGTTAAGAACTCAAACTTTAGTTTGTCCCATGATTTATTAAGATTGATCTGAATCATCTCTGTCGTATTATCCAGAAGATCCATGTATTGATTTACAAAACCTTGATATGGAATATTTGAGCGAGAAAGCTTTAAAGCAATATCACCATTTGTTATTTTTTTTGCTACCTTGATGGCATGATTGTTCTGCTCATAGAGACTGCCTTTAACTCGATGACCATTACCATCTTTGTAACGACCGGCCTTATCTTGAATACCATCATAGGAGAAGTAGTATTCAGAGTTAGCTAAGTGAGTACTGAGAGCTACGCCAGAATTAAAATTATTACTTTTATAGTAACTGCGAACTTTTAGCTTTTTATCAAGTCCTCCTTCGGAAAATTTAATTTTATTTGTTTTGATCAGGATACTTCCGCCGATATTATCCCCTCCATGAGAAACAGGATCAAGGCCTGCAAAACTCTCAATTCCTGCGACTTGATCAGGGTGAACAAATGAGAGAGGTGAATTCATATGATTGGGACAGGAGTTGGTCACCATGGTCCCATCAATCAAAACATTTACCCTATCGCTTGCCAGTCCCTGGATGCTAGGAGTATCTGCGATGCCTCCATTCTTACGAAGATGAATAGCAGAAAAATCATTTAAAAGTTCCGAGCTTGCTCCTGACAGCATAGATTCATTCAAAGGCATCATTCCTTGAATATCGATGACTTGAAGTTCATCTGCTTTTATGGAAGGTGAAAGACTAAGAAGACAAAGTATTAATCCCCAGACGTAGATCATATTCAAATCCTTTTTGAAAATGTTACCTTCAATTCAGGACCTAGACTATGCAACAAATTGTTGCTCTTCATTAGAAACTTTATTAAAAGAAAAACATGTCAATAACGCAAGAAGCTCATCAGTCCCTTTTACGACAGGATATATGGGCCATTAAATTAAGGTATTTTTGGCTGGGAATTCAAACCCTTCTTATTCTTCTGGCCCTCTATTATGGTTATCTAAAGCAACAAACTTTCTTTCTCATTCTTCTTGCTAATTTTATTTTCATTTTAATCAACACAAGACTTCATGCGAAGGTCTTGAGTGGTGCCAGAACCCATAAGTTTTTTAACTATCAAATTGAAGGTGATCTCATTGTCTTTGTCCTCTTTTTATTATTAAGCGGAGGGACTCAAAATCCTTTTTATCCTTTCTACTACATCATTGTTTTTCTAATAGGACTCTACAGTGTTCCGGGGCCATCATGGGTTAAGGCCCTCATTGTTTTTATGGCATCCTTTGCTCTGCAGGTTCTTCCCTATCTCTCCCTTGGACACTCCATCATCACCTCTCAAACCTTACCCTATCTCTTGATTCAATTTAGTATTCCTTTAATTACTTTCTATATTGCTCGCTCCTTAGGAGAAAAACTCCAAAGTGCTTATGCTTCCCTGGAAAGATTTAAAAGAAAAGAAGAGAAGATATCTCGTCTGAAAGCTTTAGGGGCCTTAAGTGCCGGACTCTCCCATGAGTTTTCTTCTCCCCTTCATGCGGCCCAATTAAGAGTAGAGCGACTTAAAAGAAAGTTAACCAATGATGAAGACGTGGAGGAGTGCTTACTCGCACTTAACGATTGTTCAAATACTCTGCATTTAATGAATCAAGTTCATCGAGACCTTGATCTCACCCAATCAGAGAACATCACTGAAAAAGAACTTGCTCAGTTTATTTCCGAGTGGTCAAAAGAGAATCCTGAGACTCAGCTAAAGCTTGACCTCAAATCTTTTCAGATCAGCTGCCCTAAACTAAGTTTTGTTCAGGCCCTTTTTAATCTTTTAGATAATGCTAAAGAGGCGCAAGAAAGAAATCCTGTTATCACCATCAGCTGCAAAGACCGAAGCCTTCATATTAAAGACGCTGGTTCCGGCTTTCCTCAACATGTTCTGGAAAGAATTGGAGAGCCTTTTAATACATTTCGCCAGGGTGGAACAGGTCTGGGCCTTTACAGTACAGAACTCTTTATGAATTCTGTTGGCGCTGAGATGAAAATTGCCAGTGATGAAAACGGCTCATTAGTCACATTGGATTTTGTATGAAAAAACTGATTATTCTTGAAGACGATCTAAGACTTGGTAAAACCCTTCAACTTGAATTTGAAGAAAAAAATTATGAGGTAACATGGGGGAAAACATTGAAAGAAATTCCGGACTCCTCTTTTGACTATGGGATTGTGGATTTACGCCTCGCCCATGATTCAGGTCTTGAAGCCATCACTTTACTCAAAGAGAAAAATCCACAAATCAACATCGTGATCTTAACTGGCCATGCTTCCATTGCTTCCACTGTAGAGGCCATGCGAAGAGGTGCCAAAAACTATCTGATAAAACCTGCTCCTATTCATCTCATTGAAGAGGCCATGTTGGATAAAGCAACTCCTACGGATCAAGCCGAGGTACCGTTAACTCTTTCAAGATTTGAACACGAATTTATCGAGTATATGTTGGTAAGAAACAATAATAATATTTCTAAAACGGCCAAGGCCCTGGGGCTACATCGCCAAAGCCTTCAGAGGAAATTAAAGAAATTACCTTAAATGAGATCGTTTCTAATAATGGTGTAAGCGATTAAGAGAAAAACAAGAATAAGAAAACCGATTTTTTTTGGCCAGGTATCAACCTTTATAAGAGTCTTATTCCCATCAACAAAGGCCGCATCCAAGATACAAAGTAAGTGAATAACAAGTCCTGGCCAGAAGTAAGTAAAGTAACCAGAACCCGAAAAGATGGCCCAAAGAATACCGGCCAGAGGTCTCCCTTTGAGAAGTTGCCCAAGGCCAGGAAGCATCATACTCCAAATAGCTGCAATGGAGTTGGGTGGTGTAAAATCGACGGGATTTGGTTTATTTTCCATTAATTATTTTCCTAATTTTTCTGACAAAACCAGGCTCATCTTTGCCCTGTCTCTCAAGATCCTTGTTTCTAATGGTCTCAGTGTCAGGAATCATATGCTTTGAGTTCGGTGTTAACTTGTTCCCCGGTTGAATTTGAAAAACCCCCGAGATAGTAATGGTATCACCAACGAGGAACTCTTGCTGATCCAAAGTTTTATTCCAGGTCATATCAAAACTTTTACGATTAATTTGCCCAGAGAACTTAGCAAACCGGTTATCATATCCCCAGGTGTCTTTGAGGTTTTCTGTTAGTTCAACATCAAAGCTTACCGCTCTGGTAATATCTTTAATGGTAAGTTGACCATCAACTTTAAATTTGGAGTCACTTTGCTTAGTGACTTTAGAAGAAACAAAGTTAATCTGGGAGAACTCTTTAGTCTTAAAAAAATCATGTCCTCTTAAATGATTGTCCCGCATGCGATGACCAGTATCAATGGAGCTTGCCTCAATGGAAACCTTCACATGAGATAAAGTATTTTCATCAATGTTAGCACTGGCCTTAAAATCCCTGAATCTTCCGGTTACTTCGGAGACTTTCATATAAGGAATTTTGAAATGAATTTCTGAGTGATCAATATTAGTCTGCCATTCATTTGCATAGGCCAATGAAGACAGGCAAAAAAGTGCTATTAGGACATATTTCATAAAAATACCTCTGAAGTTTCATCTTTATTATGCCTCGCAGAAAAGACTAAGGCCAGAATTGATCTCCCCATTCCCTATGGCATAAATTCACAAAAATTTGAGCATGGCCCCTTCATAAAGAAGTCTTGATTCTACTGTAATTTTTACACTTTTCTTACTAGAAAAAGACTAAAAATGATAGCTATCCGTCCTATGAAAAACTTCATTTTTACCCTCACCCTTCTTGGCCTTCTTGTTTCATGTGGTAAGCGTTCAGGACTTGAATTTCTCGAAACTCAAAACTTCGATTTACAAGAAAAACATCTCTCTTTTAATGATCTTAAAGAAAGAATCATTGTCCCTCACTGTCTTACTTGTCACAAGAGAAGTGGGACGGAGGAAGGAATTGAGAAATGGATTGTTCCAGGAGATCCGGAAAATTCAAAAATTTACCAAGTCATAAAGAATGGAACTATGCCTAAGAAAGCGGAGCCGCTTTCAACTGCCGACCTGGAGTTTGTAAGACAGTACATTATGGATATTCCTAAGGTCCGCGCGCAGCTCACTGTGGATTTTGAAACATTAAAAAATGAAATCCTTGTTCCTCATTGTTTGAGTTGCCATAAAAGAATGGATAATGAAGAAAGTCTTAAACGATGGATCAATACTGAAGCCCCAATGAAGTCTCGACTCCTTCAGGCCGTACTTGAAGGGAAAATGCCTAAGAATGCGGCTCCTCTAACAAAAAATGATCAAAACATCATCATTCAATATTTAAATAACTTCTTA
>DATGND010000173.1:0-5780 GCA_035306925.1 Bacteriovoracaceae bacterium
CCATGACATAGCGAGGTTTATCCTTAGGCATAAGAGGTGCAGTATAAGCAACAATGTTTTCCATGTGCTCAGGACCTTCTCCAACTGAAACTCCACCAATGGCATAGCCAGGAAGGTTTCTTGAAGTCACTTCTTCGACACAAATCTTTCTGTATTTCTCATAAACTCCACCCTGAACAATTCCAAAGAGAGCTTGATTGGGTTTATTCCAAGTTTCAATACAACGATCAAGCCAGCGGTGCGTTCTAGCGATGGAATTTTCAACATACTTTTCTGTCGCAGGATAAGGAATACACTCATCGAAGGCCATCATAATGTCTGAGCCAAGGTTTTGTTGGATTTGAATAGAGGTTTCCGGAGTAAGTAGAATGTTTTCTCCCTTCGGTCCTTTGAAGTTGGCCCCTTCTTCTGTGATGGAATTTTTTTGTAAGGAGAAAACCTGGAAACCACCAGAGTCCGTAAGAATCGGACGATCCCATGCCATAAATTTATGCAGTCCTCCGGCTTTGGCTATCAGTTCAGAGCCAGGAGTTAGGTGGAGGTGATAGGTGTTAGAGAGAAGAACATGAATATCAAGATCCACCAGTTCTTTCGGTTGAAGGGCCTTGATCGCTCCGTGAGTTCCAACTGGCATGAAGACAGGAGTTTCAATATCTCCATGTGGAGTGTGAATGATACCTGCACGAGCGCCGCAGTTTTTATCAACGTGCTGAAGAGTGAATTTAAAATTGTTGTTAATTTCAGAGCGAATGTTCATAAGTGAAGTTCCTTTAGCGGTTCAATTTTTCCAGAGGACTGATCCCCGGCATTTCCAATAGGAATGGTTTAAGATGAAGCGAACCTACCATTTTCTTTTGCCTTTGTTGAGCTTATTTCTAGTCAGAGTAGATCTTACAGACCTCGTCCCACTTAGAATGTCTGTTAAGTCAGTAAAAGTTCTGGACGGTGACACTATGATGGTCGGAATAGGAAGAAATCAGTTCAAGGTTCGACTCATGTATATTGATGCTCCAGAAAGAGGGCAAACGGGAAACTCAATTGATTTTGGTGATTATTCCACTGACTGCTTAAAGAAAATAATCAAAGAACCCAAAACACTCATGGTTTATGGTTATGACCGCTATGGAAGAATTCTTGGAGAAGTAGATGACCTGTCAATTCGAATGGTTTTAGAGGGTTGCGCTTACTTGTATGAGTATGCGAAATTTTCCAGTAGGGCAGAACGAACAAAATTTCTTATCGCTCAAAACAAGGCCCAAAAGCTCCAGAAGGGACTTTGGAAATTCAAGGTATTAAACCCTCATCTTTACCGGAAAATGAAATTTAAACCCCTGGTAAAAAATACTCTTACAGACTGACAAAGAAATAGGGCCATGGTAAATGTGGTCAAAATAATCAGTATTTAGAAAAAAAACGAGGAAACCATGTCCTTCATGAGCGAGCTACACCCACATTTATCGGGATATTTTAATGAGGCCGGTTTAAAGACACCTACAAGTATCCAGCGCAAAGTTATCCCAGAAATAATGAATGAAAAGTCAGTTATTGTTCTTGCTGAGACAGGTTCAGGAAAGACTCTTTCATACGCACTTCCCATTGTAAGTCTTATAAAAAAACGTGAAGAGACGAGAGGCCCTAATACGGTTAAGGGATCACCTCTGGTATTAGTGGTGGCCCCAACCAGAGAGTTGGCCGTGCAGATTCACCAGGTGTTTAAAGGAATCTCTCACCACTTAAAGCTAAGAATCAGAGATCTTACCGGAGGTGATACTCACGCTAAGATGAAATCCGTAGCGAACTCAAGCTATGAGATCCTGGTTGCAACACCATCTCGTATTAAGTCCGCTATCCAGAAAAAAGAACTTTCCTTATCTCAACTTCGCTATGTTGTGTTTGATGAAGCCGACCAACTTTTCGATATGGGATTTAAAAAGGATCTTGATTTTATCTCTGAATACTTTGATTTAAGTCAAACTCGTCTTGCTTTTATTACAGCTACGCTTCCACAAGAAGTTGAAGAGTATCTTATTGAGAAATTTGCAGAAACAACTTTTACTAAAGTAGCCTCAGAAGTTTCTCACGCTCCTCAGGCACGAATTGATACTTATAACGTTCGCGTGACTCCTTCTGAAAAAAACATGGTCGTAAAAATGTTTCTGGAAAGAGAAGCACAGGGAAGAGGAATTATTTTTACCAATCAGAAGAATCAGGCCGAAGAACTTTATCAATACCTTCTGGAGAAGATGCCCAAGTTAAAAATTAAACTTCTTCATGGAGATCTTGAGAAAAAAGAAAGAGAAGCCTCCATTAAATCTTTTGTAGAGAAAAAAGCACAAATTCTAGTTGCTACTGATGTAGCCGCTAGAGGGATTGATATTAAAGACCTGGTTTGGGTTCTGAACTATGGTCTTCCCAAAACGGCTATTTACTATCTTCACCGCTGCGGCCGTGTGGCCCGTGGGGGGAATAAAGGAATCGTTTATAACCTGGTGGCAAGCCACGATTCTAAAATGATTGCTCAGATTAACGATGCCATTAAAAATCAAAAGCATTTAAATTTGGATGTTATCCCTGAAGAGAAGATGAAAGCTAAAAAACAGGAGCAAAAAAAGGTTGTTAGCAAAAAAATGCCTAAAACAGCTCCAGCTGCTCGTAGAGGAAGTGGGAGAAGACTTGCAAAAGAGGAAGTTGCCCGTCCTAAGAGGAACAGAGGGATCAGAAGAAGATAGACAGATAAAAAGCAAAGCAAATATCATAGGAATAAAGGATTTTAAGAGGGTATTTCATGAGAGTTTTAGTCACAGGTGCTACAGGTTTTGTAGGTCAAGTTTTGGTCAGACAACTTCTTGATCAACATCATGAGGTCGTGATTCTTACGAGAAATATTCCTAAAGCGGCCATTGTCCTTGGAAGTAGATGTAAATATTTTCAATGGTCCAATATTTCTGAACCAGCTCCCTTAGAAGCCTTTGAAGGCGTTGATGGAGTTGTGAATCTAATGGGTGAAAACATTGGAAGCAGAAGATGGAGTCCAGAGCAAAAGAAAGTTATTTATAACTCAAGAATTGATGGCACTGCTCGTTTAATAGATACAATTGCTAAGCTTGAAAATAAACCTTCTGTCTTTGTTTCAGCATCGGCCATTGGCGTTTATGGTTCCCGCGGACCAGAAGAGCTAACCGAGAACTCACCTGTTGGAGAAGGGTTTCTTGCTCATGTTTGCAGAGACTGGGAAGAACAGGCCTTCCGCGCACTGGAATTAGGAATGAGAGTTGCCGTTATCAGAACAGGAGTTGTTCTTGGAAGAAATGGTGGAGTATTAGATCGCATGCTTCCTATCTTTAAAGTTGGCCTTGGTGGACCGATGGGAGAAGGGAATCAATACATGAGCTGGATTCATGTAGAGGATCTTGCTGCCATGTATGTGGAAGCTCTGATTAATAAAAATATCAGTGGTGTGAATAATGGAACTGCTCCATATCCTGCTACGAACTCTGATTTTACTAAGGCCCTTGGAAAGGTTCTTAAGAAGCCAACCGCTTTGAGAGCTCCACGCTTTGTTTTAAAGAAAGCTTTAGGGGAGATGTCCACCTTAGTTTTAGATGGACAGAAAGTTCTTCCTTCAAAATTTAAATCAGAAAATTTCCGTTATCGTTATCCAACTCTTGATATGGCCCTAAAAGAAACGGCTTACTAAGAATTAATAATTATTTGTTTGGTGCGAGTCATTTCCTCCATAGAGTATCTGACTCCGCCCATACCCAAACCTGATTTCTTATGCCCACCAAAGGGCATCCAATCCACTCTAAAAGCATTGTGTTCATTAACGACTAAAGTCATTGTCGGAAGTGTCTTAATTACTTTCATGGTAGTGGAAAGATTTTCGGTAAAGAGAGCACTTTCAAAAATGTAAGGCGTATCATCCAGCTCTTCGAGAAGAGAATCAAGATCATGAAAAGTATTAAGGCAAACCACTGGGCCGAATACTTCTTCAGTCATCAGCTTTGATTGAGCTTTAACATCCTTGAGAACTGTTGGTGAAAGAAACTGTTTCATTTCTCCACAGACTTCATTTCCCATTAAAACTTGGGCACCTTCACTGATAGCTTCATTAATCCAGCCTTGAATCCTAGTAACTTCAGCGGGTCTGATAAGCGGCCCCACATCAGTATCAGGAAGAGTAGCATCCTGTGTTTTTAAATTTTTAACAGCTTCAAGAAAGTGTTCCGTGAACGCTTGTGCAATCTTTTGATGAAGAAAAATTCTTTGGGTGGATATGCAAACTTGACCTGCGTGATAAAAGGCTCCTTTAATGAGACTAGTCACTGCTTTGTTTATATCAGCATCTTCACAAACAATGGCGGGAGCAATCCCTCCATGTTCTAGAGCAAGGCGTGTTCCTGGAGCTAATTTTGAGCGAAGATTCCATCCCACTTTAGCGGAACCGATAAAGCTCACATAGCCAAACTCTGAACTAGCAACCAACTTTTCAATTTCAGGAATATCACAAGGAAGTACTGTAAAAGCAAAGTCCGGAAGCTCAGTTTCTTTGAAAAGTTTTTTGAGATGATAAGCATTAAGGGGAGTCCCTGGAGCAGGCTTTAAAACAACCACACATCCACTGGCAAGAGCACAACCCACTTGATGAGCAAGGAGATTAAGAGGATGGTTGAAAGCGGAGATAGCAAGAATTGGCCCGATAGGTTCTCTTATGGTGAAAGCAAGTTTACCTTGGGCAGATGCGGTTCGTTCCATAGGAATCATTTCTCCGGTGAGACGAGTGCTTTCTTCTGCACAAAGTTTGAAAGTGAGGGCTGCGCGCTCAACTTCTATCAGGGCATCCTTTAAAGGTTTTCCTCCCTCAAGCGCTATCAAATGAGCGAAATCCTCTTTTAGTTCAAGAACACGTTTTGAAACATGTTCCAAGGCTTCACTGATCTTTAAGCGTGAGACTTTTGAAAATTGTTTTTGATGATGTCTTATTTGTTTAAGAAGAAGATCGATATCTTCGGATTTTGCCCACTGTATATCTGATAACTTCTTTCCCGTGTTAGGGGAAGTGAGAGTCTTGTATTCACCAGATGAGTTAGTAAAGAGAAGAGGGTAAGATTCATTCAAGTTAAACATATTAGCTTTGTCCTTTGGCGACTTTGCATTAAAATCTAAGCATGAAAATACTTTTTCTAAAATTAATGGTTTTGTCGATACTGACTGTGTCTTGCAGTGAAAAAGTCAGGTATTTTAAAGAGGAAATCTATGACCTTGCTGTCAGCAAAGACTCAAGAGTAGAGTTTGTTCTTGCCAATAATTTTGAAGGTAAGCTTCCTAATTGTGGAAACTATATTGGAAATTGTCAGCATGTCTTTGGAGTGAAGTTAGGGGTTCTCTACTTTATTGCTGTTGAATATATGGATGAAGTTGATGCCAAAAAAGCTGCTCAAAAATATCATGGTTATTATTTTTATAATTGGTTCTTTGATGATGTGACAGGTGAGCCAGCATTGGAAGAATTAATGACAAAATTAAATGCCAAGAAACCTTGAAAAGTTTTTTTCGAAAAAGATAAGCCTTTCCTGCCATATTTCTTTTAAGTCCGGATAGTCACTGAACTCATCAAGAGTTTTACGAAAAAGAACAAGCCAGCGATCAAGCTCTCCACGCTTAATATCCATTTGTAAATGCACTCCCATTAAATCGAGAGGAGGAGTGATAGTTTTTACGTGTCGGCCAATGAGTTGAGTTTCCCAAAAGAGAGCTATACGAGGAATATGGGTATCAAA
>DATGND010000174.1:0-5060 GCA_035306925.1 Bacteriovoracaceae bacterium
TAAAACCTGCACAGCGAAGTGCAATCAGTTCTGTTCCGCCATCCTTTAGGACCTTTAACGTTTCGGCGTTAAGATCAGCATTCACAAAGGCACAAACGCATTGATGATCCTGTGCTAGTGTGGCCGTAAGAGAATCTAGCCTTGGTTCTAAAAAATTAATCTCATGCTCATAATGAGCATTTTCTTTAAGGAAAACATCTTTTTCAAAAGGACGTGTATCAAAAAAAGCAACTTTCACAAAACCTCACTACTTCGGAAGCAAACATCCTGCTCTATTCAAAGAAAATTCTCTTGTCTCAGTCAGGCAAGTATAGACATTAAAAGTCTGTTGACCATATCTTGCTCCTCGCAGAACAAGAACCTCTCCATACTCATCCACTTCACAAGGGTTATTGTCAGTACATCTTCTCCCTGATTCATTTCCTGAATTATTGACACCAATCACTTCTCTCGTGACCGTATTGATAATAGGTGAACCGGAAGTTCCACCTTTGGTATCACACCCAGGAGTATAGCGAATGGAATCTTTAAAGAGGTAACCACCTTCTCGTAATTGATAAACCATCGTATCAACAGCACAAGAGTATCCTCTTTCCCAGTAGCCAGAAATAACTTCAATCCCTGTTCCTTCAACAGGTCTTTGAGAAGAGAGAACAAGAGGAGAAACACCTGTTCTAGATAAAATTTGCTGATAGGTTTCACTTAACTCATAAAGAGCAAGATCCGTATCTGTCATTGTTGCATAGATAATCTTCGTAGAAGTGATACTAAAACGTGTGCGAAGATCTTTATAAAGGGTCATGTTTCTTTTTACATTTTTATTCGAGATAACTTCGCCGGGTCTTATCATTCCGCCCCAAATTCCTTTTGGAACACAATGACCGTTAGTGAGCACTATGGCCTTCGAGTTAAAGTCCTGATCTTCAAAAATGATTAAACTTCCAGAACAGTTAGAAAGTTTCACAATTCCTGAAAAGTCATAACCTGCAGATAATAAAGGTTGAAGGGGCTTGAAATTTAAATCATCAACCGGCGCTAGCGGGAAAGCATGAGCGGAACTTAAAATAACAAAGAACAATAAACTGGCAAAACTCTTCCAAATTTTCATTGAAACCCCTTTTAATCAAATGAGCATATTTATTTAACTAAAAGCGGACCTTCTTAATAGATAAATAAACTTACAATGAAGGAATAACAGTGAAAAAAATATAGCAGTTTAGATTAACACTAAGCAACAGGTTGTGTTTCAAGAGTCACTCGACCTAAAAGTCCTGACCTAAAATCAACTAGCAAGAGCTTATAGACCCGATCATAATCCGGACCACCTTTCTGAAGGCACCCGCGCACTTTGGCAATATGATCCAAGGCCCCCACCAGATCCACATTTTCAAGGCTTTCAAACTTATACGTTTCTAAAAACTCCGGATTTTTATGTTTAAGAAAATGTTGAATTAAAAAACAGGCCGGAGTCTCCTCACCTGCGATGTGATCAGGAATGGCATTAATGATGGATAACCAAGTTTTATGAATTTCTTTTTCAATTTTAGTGGGCATCACACCGGGGGTATCAAGAAGATCTATCTTCTCATCCACTTTAACCCAAATTTGGTTCTGAGTCTGACCGGGTTTATTAGCAACTTTTGTGGCATTTCGATTAGCAAGCGAGTTAATAAGTGTTGATTTACCGGTATTAGGTAGACCTACGATCATAAATTTGTATTTCTCTTTATCGGGAATGTCTTCGTTACTACATTGCTTTCTTTTTTCTTCAATGATGACACGGGCCTTTTGCGTCACTTCTTTCATTGAAGATCGATCCAGGCAATTAATAAAAAGATAATGCTCTTTTTGATGATCAAAATATTGCGCCCATTTTTTATTCTGTTCCTCATCGGCAAGATTGGACTTATTAAGAAGAATAAGGCGGCTCTTACCTCCGATGGCTTCCTTTAAAATGGCACTGCCGGAAACTAAGGGAACCCGAGCATCACGAATTTCCATAACCAGATCCACCATGGCAACTTTAGACTTGATGTCTCTTAAGGCCTTCATCATGTGACCTGGAAACCAGTTAAAGGCCGCAGTGGAAGTATCATCCTCCGCAGAGTTCACCTTTTTAGTCGCCTGAAACTTTTTAGTCGATTTTGTCAAATTTCTAGAGTCTTTTTTCATGGATTTCATAGACTTTAATTAGCACTTAAATGCCCTATTTGGTAGGATAGTTTTATGAATTACCTAAAAAGCCTCTTGCATCCGATGGATCGCGACGAATTCCTACGTCTTTATGAACAGAATCAGCCTTTTGTGATTCATCATGAAGAAAATGAACTGCAAGTTTTAAGAAACCTTTCTCAGTTAAGGTCACTTAAAGACTTAATTAATCAATGGCCAGGAAAAGTGAGTGCTCACCTTCCTGATGCTCGAGATGAAGTAAGTTCTGTTGAAGTTCAACCTAAGGATGCTTTAAAACTCTTTCAAAATGGTATGGGTCTACTTTTTAATAATGCCAATCTTTATTGTGAAGTTCTGCAAGAGTGGTCACAAGGGCTTATTAAAGAACTGGGTCTTTCCTCTCTGACTTTTGCCAGATCACTGATTTATGCTACTCCAGATGGAAAGGGAACAGCTCCTCATTTCGATCAGAATATCAATTTGGTGCTGCAAATTCATGGAACTAAAGTTTGGACATTGGCCCCTAATCACTCCGTCATTAATCCGACAGTGAGACACACCATAGGTCATCCCGTTGATGTAGAACTGCAGAGCTATCTTGAAGAAGAACTTCCTAAGAAAATGCCGGATGGAACCATGACTTTTGAGCTAAAACCAGGTTCTCTTCTTTTTGTTCCTCGTGGAGTCTGGCATTCAACGGAAGCGGAGGGAAATGCCCTGGCATTAAACTTTACTTTCTCTCCTCCAACATGGGCCGATCTTCTTCTCAATGCTCTTAAAGTTCGACTCAATAGTGTTCCTCAATGGAGAGAGACGGCTTTCGGTGTCAGTGATCCAGAATTACGTTTTGAAGCTGAAAAGAAATTTGATTTTTTACTCTCCACTCTCAATCATGATATTCCTAATTGGAGAGCTGATGAGATTTTAAATGTTACGGAGTTTGAACATGACTAGAAGTTTGAAATTACCTTTC
Organism: Bacteriovoracaceae bacterium; assembly: GCA_035306925.1. Taxonomy (GTDB): domain Bacteria; phylum Bdellovibrionota; class Bacteriovoracia; order Bacteriovoracales; family Bacteriovoracaceae; genus Peredibacter. The sequence continues at coordinate 3,146 of DATGND010000174.1, forward strand.
ATCTTATCTTTAATCATATTGGCCGGATGCATGTCTTCAGGTCCTAAATTTAGCAATCAGAATCCTAACAGGACTTCCGCTAACTTTACCTTCTTTGAGCGTCTTTCTCTCATGAAGAAAGTCTTTTTTGATCAAGGAGATCGTTTCCCTAAAGAGAAACTGCCAGAAGTTCGTCCCAACCTTGATAAATTTTTAGCTCAAGAGGATTCTTTGAAGTTTATCTGGTTTGGACACTCCACAATTCTTCTTAATCTTGATGGAAAAAATATCCTAATCGATCCAATATTTTCCGAAGCCGCTTCACCATTTAGCTTTGTGGTTAAAAGATTCCAACCACCGGTTTTAAGTCTTGAAGAACTTCCTGAAATTGATTTCATTGTCATTTCTCATGACCATTACGATCACTTGGATAAGAAAACCATTAAGTATTTTTCATCCAAAAAAACTCAGTACCTCGTTCCCCTAAAGGTATCAAAGCACCTGAAGGACTGGGGTGTTAAGCCCGAACTTATCACAGAACTCAACTGGCATGAGTCAACTCAAAAGGATGGTATTACTTTTATCGCTACTCCTGCTCAACACTTTTCCGGTCGCACCCTCTTTGATGCCAACTCAACCCTCTGGGCATCTTGGGTCATTCAAGGAAGCAAAGAAAGAATCTATTTTAGTGGAGATACCGGTTATAGCGAACACTTCAAAGAAATTGGAGAAAAGTACGGTCCCTTCAATTATGCCTTTATAGAAAATGGCCAATACAATGAAAGATGGCCTTATTCCCATCTACACCCTGAAGAAACCATTCAGGCCATGAAGGAGATTAATGCTCAAAATCTAGTCCCTATTCATTGGGGAATGTTTACTCTCTCTCTGCATCCTTGGAATGAACCTATTGAACGCACCTATGAACTGGCCCAAAACGAAAAAATTAAAATCATTACTCCTCGTTTAGGGGAAATGGTCCATTCATCAGTAGATCAGCAATTTTTTGCTTGGTGGGAGCTTAACAAAAAAGATCAGGTAATTACTGAAGCTGAAATTCTTCAAGAAGAATGAAAGTGAAGTGTTAGACTCTTTAAGTTTTTTTTTAATGGCACTCCCATTTATGCGGGCGAAGATATAACTTTCTCGTTCTTACAGGGAGTGTTTTATGAGAAAGCTTGCCATTCTTTTTACCTTCATTCTTAGTACCCAATTGTATGCAAGCACTCAGGATCCCTATTATCAAATTTCAGAAGTTCAAGTTGAACGAATTGATACTTCCCATGGAATGATTTCTGATAAAGATTTAGGAAAAGATATTGGTGAGGTGATCAGCATCACCCGTCAGATCATTGCTTTTGGGAAAGAGATTTATGAAATAGTGAAGGCCGGGAAACCTGTTATTAATACAGAATACGCTCCTCTTTCAATTCTTCCTGTGAATACGGAGTTCGGCCAGTCCATCACTCCTATGGATCTTTCCGGTTGGAAAAGGCCACAGTCGGCCAAGTTTAAAATCACGTATAAGAATGGTTACGGCTCAGAAGTGGTTTCCTTTACCTACAATGTGAATATGAGCCCTGGTGGAAAGTTCAGAGGGAAAGGGGCCTATATCACCAATGCTCAAATTGTTCCGGAAACGATTTCTGTTGCCTGGGGATTTAACTTCAATGCCAAGATGAGTTTAGTGGGCCTTACTAACTTAGGAACAGATGACGATCCTATTGTTGGAGCAACTCTTCAGCTTAGTTATACGGTTTCAACCGTGGTTAAAGAAGAAAGAAACAATATGACTATCTTTATCTCAGGTGATGGAAATATCGAGCAGCTTTAAACGTTGCTAACTGCCTCACCTAAATGTTGATGAGATCAATTAAAAAGAGAACCTCATAGGTTCTCTTTTTGTTTTCTGTCCTCTTATTTTCTTATCATTAAG
>DATGND010000175.1:0-3822 GCA_035306925.1 Bacteriovoracaceae bacterium
TCCAAAGCCTACAGAAGACAGGTTCTTCAGAATGGAAATATTATGACTTAGACCAATTGATTCTGCAGGATCACCCACAATTTGCCCAGTTAAAAGAACTCATAGAGGAGTTGGGCTGGGAAAAATTTAGGTTACTGGAAAGACAGGGTATTGAGAAATTTCTCAAAGAAAAAGGAAAGGGGATTATGGCCTTGGGAGGCGGGGCCTTTACACCGCTTCTTTGGCAAATTTATGGCAATCATCCTAAAATTATGTTTTGCTATTTATATTCTTCTTTTGAGGACTGTTGGGAAAGGCTAATCAATGATTCCTCAGAACCTCGTCCCTTAGCTCTACAGGGAAAGAGTGAACTCGCTTCTTTATATCAAAGCAGGCTTGCGACTTACCAGCTCATCCCGTGGAGAATAGACAATTATAGGGGAGCTTCTTTGGAGAAACTTGCCCACGAGTTTTGGGATGAGATACAATAATCAAAGCTCTTTTTGGTCGGGAGGACCTATGCTTAAGAATCAAGGATTGGATATCTCAGTTGCAATTATCGCTGATGATATGAGTAGTGCTAAAGAGATTTCTCTGGCACTAAGAAAACTCAATATTTTTGCTTACCATTACCAAAACCTTGAAGAGTATTGGGTCTCAACTCATTTACAAATTCCTGATTTAACTATTATTGATGTGACCAAAATGAGTCAGGGAAATCTACAATTTGCTTCTCATCCTCTGGTGGTTCAGGAAAAGCTCAACTATGCCTTCTTCTCTAAAGACTCAACAAAGTTTTTGTTAAAGTCGACCCTGGCCCTTAAACCGATTGGGTATTTAAGCCTTGATGTGACTCTTGATTTTACTTTAAAGCAGCTGATCACTCACATGATCTCTGAAAAAGAAAACACTCAAACTATCGCTGAACTTTCTCAAAGAGTGGAGCGACTTAAGGCACGCAATCAGAAAATCATTTCGGAGCGTTCAGAGGCAGAAGAGTTTAAAGCACAGATTAATCAAATTCAGAATTTTTCTAACTCAGTTTTCAAACTGATGGAAAGAACTGATTTTCAAAATGCTCTTATTCAAAGTCTTTCAGAATGGGTTGATATAGATGCGTTTGGTATTTATGAATTATCCCGTGATGGCCAGCGACTCATTAGCCCTGAAAGCACAGCTAAAAATTATAATCCACTTCCTTCTCTTTTCTTAGGTCATAAGTCACAGTCTTCTATTGAAGCTTTCGCTAAAGAAATGGCCGGACAAGTTGCTCTGGACTTATTTGAGATGACGCCAATTGTTCTTGAGATTAAAGGTCTTAAAACAGAAGTGCTTCTCTATCTATCTTTTAAATCTGAGTACCTTATTAACTATCCATGGGAGTTATTGGAAAAAGAAATTTCCCGTTTATATCAAAGCTCTAAAATCAGTCATCAAGCTCCAAAGCTTGCGGGACAATTTTTACCAATGTGGGAAGCTTTGGATTACATGGATAAATTGGGTCAAGACCCCCAGAGTGGTGTGAAAGTTTTAGTTTTAGATCTTTCACCTCTTTTGAGAGTAGCAACCTCTAAAACTTCTAATAAATTTTACTGGTCAACATTCTATAACGAATTTTTTCTTCAGTTATCGAACGTTATTTCTCCTTCAACTAAGCTTTCTGTTCAGGGGCCATGGGAGATAACTTTTTTTGTGGAAGATTCTCTCTTAGAAAAAGACTCCTTTGCCTTGCAGGCGTTTGTTAAGAAATATAGCTATTGGAAATATTTCCAGGATCAATCCAGTATTCTTCCAGAAGATATTCATCCAACCCTAAGAATTACTCCAGCCAGCAGCTCTTTATACTTGAGAGGTTTTGAAAAAAATCATAAAGAAACTGTCTCACAACCAACTCAAGGTTTAAGAAGACGTGGTGGTCAGTTAACAGTATGAGACATTCCAGTTTTTTAGAGGTGAATCTTGGTATTCTGGGAGAAAATTTTCAGAAGATAAAGAAACTTATTCCCAATGTAAAAATACTTCCTATGGTTAAAGCCGATGCCTATGGCAATGGGCTTGTTTCTGTTTCAAGATTTCTCGCTCAGGAGTGTGGTGTAAAACATCTGGGATGTGCGAGACTTTCGGAAGCACTCAGGCTATTTGATGCCTGTCCTGAATTGATGGTTTCCATGTATGTTTTCTCTGATACAGAAATGGAAAATGAAACTCACCGCAAAGCTTATTTAAACTACAATATTACTCCAGTAATACATGAGGCTTCTGACTTAGAAATTTTCCTTAATGATAAAGATTTTGAAAGAGTCCCCCTGGTTCTGAAAGTTAATACCGGAATGAACCGCCTGGGATTGAGCCTGGAGGAAGTTGAAAAATATGCTCCTCGTTTAAAAAACAGAGGCGTTCAACATCTCATGAGCCATCTGGCCCGTTCTTCTGAAAAGCTTAAAGCTGGTGATAAATCTCACAAACAGCTGGATAAGTTTAACGAAGCTAGAAGTATCTTAATCAATCACGGAGTTGAGATTAGAGAACAATCCCTTGCTAACTCCGGCGCTATTGAACAAGGCTTTGCAACGGATTTAAGTTATGTTCGTCCAGGAATCATGCTTTATGGGCCAAGCTCTCTAGCTCAGGGAACTTGGGATGGAAAAATGGTTTCCAGACTGGTGACTAAGGTTTTAAAAACTTTTCATGTTAAGAAAGGGACTCCTGTAGGCTATGGAGTTAATGTAGCTCCAAGAGATTTATTTATAGTTGTTCTTCCTATTGGATATGGAGATGGAATTAACTTAAGTAGCACAGGAGTTAAGGTAAAAATCAACGGTTTTGAAGGACAGGTTTTTGCTCGAGTCAATATGGACATGCTCTTTGTGGCTTTTGAACCAAGTGTGGAGGGAAAAATCAAATCCAATGACAGGGTAGAGTTCTGGAGTCATGATCCTCAGGACATTACCGACATGGCCCACGTGATGAAAACCATTCCTTATGAAATTATGTGTGGAATTTCTGGTCGCATACCTCGAGTTTATAAAGTATCATAAATCTACATGATTCAATTTGCACAAAGACAAGTCACTAATCTCGGTAACAGTATCCTTAACGTTGTTAATGGCCTGGGAGACTTTACCTTGTTTACAGGGAAGACTATTTTTTGGACTTTTAAACCTCCTTATCGAATTAAACTTCTCATGGATCAAATATACTTCATGGGGAATAAATCGATTTTTATTATTTTCCTGACTTCTATTTTTACAGGAGCTGTTTTTGCCTTCCAAATTTATTTAGGAATCAAAGCTATCAATCCTGATTCTTTTATTGGGCCAGTAGTAACCATTGCACTTGCTAAAGAGTTAGCTCCAGTTCTTTCTGGTCTCGTTGTGGCCGGTCGTTGTGGAGCAGCCATGGCCGCTCAAATCGGTACAATGAAAGTGACAGAACAGATTGATGCTCTAGAAGTTATGGGCATCAATGCTTACCAATATCTGGCCGTTCCAAGAATTCTAGGGGCCATGATCAGTATGCCTCTCTTATCAGCTATCTTTTTATTAGTGGGATATACCGGGGCCTGGCTTATTGCTACGAAAGTACTCCTCATTGATGAAGTTCTTTACACTCAGAAACTTTCTGATTTTATGGATCTGGGAATGGTTGCTGAAGGGCTGATTAAAGCAGCGGTCTTTGGTTACCTCATCGGGATTATTGGAACCTATCAAGGATTCAATGTCACAGGTGGAGCAGAAGGAGTAGGTAAAGGTACAAATATGGCCGTTGTTTGGGGGATGATTACTGTTCTTGTTGTGGATTTCTTTTTAACTAGTTTTCTGGCGCCTATCCTATGAGTCAATT
>DATGND010000176.1:0-9240 GCA_035306925.1 Bacteriovoracaceae bacterium
AGGTCATGGAGAAGCTTTAACCGGTCGTGGAACTCTCCTACTCGCAGGAGGAACAATGATCGCCTTAAGTTATCTGATATCTAAAACTAAACAACACAACAATGAACATCTCCTCCAAAAGTCCATTGAGGAGTATAATAAGCGCAACACTCCCCGAATTTTTCTCGCGCCCACCAGTCAGAATGGCCAGTTTGGAATAGGCATCGGGGTAGGACAGGAGTTTTAAATGAGTGCTTGTTATAAATGCGGAACTGAACTTCCTAAAAGTTTCAGTGTTTTTATTTCTCGTTCCGACACTTGCACGCAGTGCAGAACTGATATTCGCTGTTGTCGTATGTGCCAGTTTTATGATCCTCAATCATATAACGAATGCCGTGAAAGCAGTGCTGATCGGATAACAGATAAGGAAAAAGCTAACTTTTGTGATTACTTTAAGCTTAGCTCTTCCTATAATGATCCCAATAAGGAGCGCGAGGACCAATTGGCCCGAGCAGCGGCACTATTTAAAAAATAATCAAAAACAAAAATAGGATTTGAATCATGAACGAATGTCCAATGACATTGGTAGGAAAAAAATTACTTGAAGCTGAACTAGACCAACTTATTAAAGTTGAACGTGAACAAATTAAAGTGGCCATCTCAGAAGCCAGAGATCTGGGAGATCTTAAAGAAAATGCAGAATACCATGCTGCTAAAGAAAAGCAGTCTCATATTGAAGGCCGTATTATGGAACTTCAGGCTAAACTAGCTAGAGCTCGTGTGGTTGATGTCTCTACTATTAACAGTGAAAGAGTTATTTTCGGTGCGACTGTTGAAGTTTATGACCAACAAAAAGATACTACCGTCACTTTCCAGATTGTCGGAGAAGATGAAGCTATGAGTGGCGGCAACAAGATCTCTTATAACTCTCCTCTGGGGAAGGCCCTCATCGGGAAAGAAGTTGGAGATGAAGCCATTGTAAAAGCTCCAAAAGGTGATCTTGTTTATGAGATCCAAGACATCCGTTACTCTTAATTGGAATAGCCCTCTATTAGATCTAAGTAAGGGGAAGAAGCCTTCCCCTACTCTTACTAAGCTTTATGAAGCTGGAATTGAAACTCTCTACGACCTTATCTGGATTCTCCCTCTAAGAATCTATCGCATGCCGGAAGAAAAGAGCTTCGGGCAAGCACAGTTTAATGAATACTTTAAAGGCTCAGGAAAAATCGTTCACATCGATATCAAACCGGCCTACGGTCGAAGATTTAAAAATAAATTCCTTCTCTACAATGGGATCATTGTCGTTCAAGACGACCGAAGTGCAGAAACCATTACTCTGCGCTGGTTTAATCTTTATCCCTCGCAAAAGAAACAATTCGAAGCCCTGGAGCATATAAAATTTCTTGGAGTGGTTCAGGAATTTAAAGCACAAAAACAAATCATTAATCCGCAAATTCTCACAGAGTCTCATCAGGCGGCAGACTATATTATTGAGTACCCCACCGTTAATAAGGTTTCCGGGGTTCATCTCAAAAAAGTCATTCAAACAATTCCCGACTCATTATGGGAAAATATTCCACAAAAACTTGAGGAGCTTGGTGACAACTCCGAACTCACCCTAAGTAAAGCTTTCCAGGTACTCCATGGAAAAATAAGAGTCGAAGAGTTCAATCAAACGATTAAAGACAAGGCCATTGAGCGATTAGTTTATGAAGAGTTTTTAGAAGATCAGTTAAAAATTTTAACTCGACGAAAATTTCTCAAACAAAAAATGGCCAATAAATATCTCGTCTCTACTCAAGAGCTTACTGAGCTTAAAAAAACCATTCCTTTCACACTTACAGCTGACCAAGATAAAGTTCTTAACGAAATCATTCATGACCTATCCCTAGGTCGGCCAATGATGAGAATGGTTCAAGGAGATGTGGGATGCGGAAAGACCGTTGTTGCCTTCCTTGCCAGCAATATTCTTATTAAAAAGAAGGCCCAGGTAGCACTGATGTGTCCAACAGAGGCCCTGGCAAACCAACATTTCCAAAACTTCACTGAACTCTATCCTGATATTAAAGTCGATCTACTCTTAGGATCCACCAAGGCCCGCGAAAAAAAAGAAATCTATGCTCGCTTAAAATCAGGGGAAACAAGTATTGTCATCGGGACCCATTCTCTTTTTCAAGACTCAGTTGAATTCAACAACCTGGACTTAGCGATTATCGATGAGCAGCATAAGTTTGGGGTTGAGCAAAGATTAAAACTTCTGGCCAAGGGCAAGAGTTGTCACTGCATTATTATGACGGCTACTCCTATTCCAAGAACTTTGAGTCTTGCTCAATATGGTGACCTAGATATCTCTTCTATCCGGACAATGCCTGAAGGAAGAATTCCCATTAAAACTCGAATCACTGAACCTGAAAATTACTTCAAATATATCGATTTTGTTAAAAGACGCCTTTCCATGGGAGAGCAGGCCTACTTTGTTTTTCCTGCTATTGAAGAAAGTGAAATCACTGACCTTACTAACGTGAAAGAAAGTCTTAAAAAGTATCAGGAAATCTTTAAGGGTTTCCAGGTGCGCGCTCTTCATGGGCAAATGAAAAGTGAAGAGAAAGAAGCCGTCTTGGAGGAGTTTAAAAACTTAAAGGCCCACATTCTCATTTCTACCAGTGTGATTGAAGTGGGTATCAATATTCCGAACGCTTCTATTATGAGTATTTATAACCCTGAGCGTTTCGGTCTTTCATCCCTACATCAGTTACGCGGACGAGTCGGACGTGGAAGTCGCCCGGGGTTTTGCTTTCTAGTGGTAGAAAAAGACATTTCCCCCGAAGCTCTAGAGCGTTTAAAAGTGATTGAAGATAATCTTGATGGCTTTATCATTGCTGAAGAAGATCTCAAGTTTAGAGGAGAAGGTGATCTATTCGGAGTCGATCAATCTGGAACCGTTAAAGCACGGCGCCTGGCAAGTTATATTTCACACGGTAAAATCCTTGATCTGGTGATCAAAGACTTACGGGAAATAGAAATGCTTAAACCCGATCTTTTAATGCCACATTTTACCCGACTGGCCCAGGATCAAAAGATCCTTGATACTATTTGAGATGAGGTCATTATGATTGAAATGGAAATTCTTGAAAGTCCTGATAGAGATGTCATCGGCCACTATGCTCTTTCTAAAAACGAGATCTATCTCGGGCAAGTTCTGACTGACATTCAGATTAAAGATCCTCTTCTTCTTAATTCTCATGCTTTTATGGAAGTTCTGGATGATACATTACTTTTTCATCCTCAAAAAGATGCTGGCCACTATCAACTTAATGGCAAACGGGCACTGACCATCAGAAAATTAAAAAATGGTGACGTTATCCAAATTGGACAAACTAAGTTTAAAATAATTTCTTTTAACTACACCCATGATCCAAGCCGTAAAGAAATTCTTGATCAAAAACTCGCGAGCTTTATTGAAAATCAAGACCCTCGCCTGGAGGTAATCGAAATGCTTGGTCAAATGATGAAGTGATTTATGTTTGAATATCTCATCGCTAATTTTTTTAAAACACCTGATAATCAACAAATCTTTTACCTACGTAATGTAAAAGAATTTGATAACTCGAAACCTATTCTTATCTTCAACTACGGTCTGGTTTGCAGTAACCACCATTGGAGTCTTCAGGTTAAAACTTTTGATGAATTAGGTTACCAGATTCTTCTTCACGACTATCGAGGGCACTTCCAATCCACCATGGGTTCCATTGAAGAAATTACCTTCAATCGACTCAGTGAAGACATCCATCTTCTGTGCCAACATTTAAATATTAAGAGTGCTGTTTTTCTTGGACATAGTATGGGTGTTAACGTTTGCCTACAAGTTGCGAAAAATTATCCAGAACTGGTTAAAGGTTTAGTTCTTATATCCGGAACCTACATGCCGGTAAAAGACATTATGTTCGACACCAACTTAATGGAATACATCATGGTTGTCGCAACACTCTTCCATCAGCACTACCCTGAAACTCTAAAGAAAATCTGGAAAACGGGGGGACTTAATCCTATCATTCGAGAAATCATTCATACAGCTGGTTTTAATAAGAAACGGGTTCCGAAAGAGTTTATTGAGATTTACCTCAACCGTATGGGACAACTTGGTGTGGAGCTTTTCTTTAAACTGATTGATCAAATGAGTACCCAGAACATCACCACCGCACTGGCTAAGATTCATGTGCCGACACTGATCATTGGAGGCCTCAAGGACGGAGTTATTCCCAATCATTTACAAAGGTCTCTGGCAGAAATTCTTCCTGATTCTGAAACCTACTTTCTTAAAACAGGCTCCCACGTTCCACAGGCCGATTTCCCTGAATTGATTAATGAAAGAATTGAATTATTTCTTCAGCAAAAAGGTCTTAGTCCAAGTTAAGGTTCTTTAACTCAATAAGTTGTTTAAAGATCCTTTTCATCGCAGAACGAACCTGTGACTTTTTGTACTCTTCATGACTTGCCTCACCTTGCGTGTTTCTCACATGAGAATCCGCATCGGTAATCTGCACCTCAAAAGGATAAAAGAATCTCACATCACGAGAGATAGGAGTTGTATCAATACTAAGTAAAGCCTGCGAGAGCGGATGTTCTTTATCACTTAGGGCCTTCTTTCTTATTTCATTGAAAGAAGACATGAATGGGTTTTTGTATTTAATAAGCTGACGGCCAGTAAAATGAATTGCGCGATATTCATCAAAGGAGTGGTCATTAGAGTGCTTAGAAACCGGTACACACTCATCAATTAGTTTATTAAGGTTATTATAAAAAACTTCTTCGGCCCATTTCTCACGAATAGCAGCTTTATAAATTGAAAACATTTTAATTCTTAATTCTGCTAAGTTGATCAGAGTGTTTTGCGAGCGAGAAGGCTTAATATTATTAACAGTGATGATATTGTTAGTTACCAGGAAACGGATAATTCTAAGTGTATCAAGTTTATTTTTCGTAACAATTCTAACCCCAATTCTATCGAAGAGTTCTTCCGCCACATTTTCTTTTTTATGAAGAAGCTTAATAATAATAGAATCGCGTGTCTTCTTGGCCTTGGTCTGGAAATCCACTAATGGTATGGAAGTTCCGCAATCGTTTTTAAAGAACAGGTTATTGTCCGAATCTCGATGAATAAATTTGTAAAAGCGATCAAAGATTTGCTGTTGAATAGTTGAAAAGTATCTATAACGAAGATCCTTATCAGCATGCAGAATAGTATGCATCACTTTCAGGACCACACTGGCCCAAATAGCCTCTTCTGTATTGAGCTTAAAGCCTAAGCTTTTACCATTAGCTGCTAGAAAAAGATCACTAACGTTAGTGATGGAAAAAAGAAAGTTCGGCAGACGTAAATCTAAACCTTCGGGGTTTCCCTCTTTTAAAAAATAGCGGCGAATAAATTGGATCGCTTCCTGGAAGATACCGAAGAGCTCAGCATTTTCTACCGGATCGCTAATATCAAAACCGTAACCAATTAAAAAACTGGCCACGTCTTCTTTGGTCACAAGATCTTTGAGGTAGCTGGTACCCTCTAGAGAGGATTTACCGCTACAAATCATGTCAAAGGTTTCCCAATTGAATGCGTATTCTTGAAGATATTCTGGTCGAGACCCCATGTCGTTTTTGCCAATTTCTATAAATATGATTAAAGTTTATGTTAAGGGAAGCTAATACAAATTCTATGAAAGATCAAAAATTAAACATTCTGGACCGAATTCTCATCCTATTTTTAAGTTGGTTTTACTCTGGAAAATTTCCCAAAATGCCCGGAACTATTGGAAGTCTTGCCACTCTCCCTTTTATTTATTTACTTAGTCTATATCAAGTAAACATTTATACTTTAAGCGCAATTATTATTGTTCTTTTTACTTTAGCTGTCTTTGCCACTCAACATATTCAGAGCAAACTCTCTCTTCATGATCCTCAATGGATTGTTATTGATGAGGTGATCGGCATGCTTATTACCTGGGCCTTCATTATGAAGACCGATCCGGCCAGCCTCTTTCTTGTCTTCTTTATGTTCAGATTCTTTGACATCGCTAAAATCTGGCCTGCCTCTTATTTTGATAAACTCCACCATGGCTTCGGGACCATTTTTGATGATGTCATCTCCGCTTTTTATGCTGGTGTGACTTCCTACTTGGTTCAGTACTTTTTCGGACCGGGCGCACAATAGCCTAACTATTTCAAATTGTTAGAATCCGTAGATTTTCCGTAAAAATTGCATGAAAGCTTATTGTCGAATACGAAGGGCAGTGTTAATTTCTAAATATATACAAGCACCTTCATAACCTAAGCTTTATGAGAGAAGGAGAACCCTCATGTCACTTAATCATGTCAACACTACTGATGCTGCTAACAAGAAAAAGGCCTTAGACCTTGCTCTTTCAACAATTGAAAAGCAATTTGGTAAAGGTGCTATCATGCGTTTGGACGCAAACCAAACTGCAGAAAAAATCCCAGCTATCTCTACAGGTTCACTTGGAATTGACCTTGCTCTAGGTGTGGGTGGTATTCCTCAAGGCCGTATCATTGAAATTTATGGACCAGAATCTTCTGGTAAAACAACTCTTACTCTTCACCTGGCAGCTGAATGTCAGAAAGCTGGTGGAACAGTTGCTTTCATCGATGCTGAGCATGCTCTTGATACTGTTTATGCTCAAAAACTAGGTGTAGATGTTCCTAATACTCTTATCTCTCAACCAGACTCTGGTGAACAAGCTCTTGAAATCGCCGATATGCTTGTTCGTTCTGGAGCTGTAAATCTTCTTATCATTGACTCAGTAGCAGCTCTTACTCCGAAAGCTGAACTTGAAGGTGATATGGGTGATTCTCACATGGGTCTTCAAGCAAGACTTATGTCTCAAGCTCTAAGAAAACTTACTGGTTCGATTTCTCGATCTAATTGTACAGTTGTTTTCATTAACCAACTTCGTATGAAGATTGGAGTAATGTTTGGTAACCCTGAAACCACAACTGGTGGTAACGCTCTTAAATTCTACGCCTCTGTTCGTATGGATATCCGTCGTACTGGCGCAATCAAAGATGGCGACAACGTTATTGGTAACAAAACAAAAATTAAAATTGTTAAAAACAAAGTGGCTCCTCCTTTCAGAGAAGTTGAATTCGACATTATGTATGGCGAAGGAATTTCAAAAGAAGGAGATCTTCTTGATGTAGCAGCAGCTGAAGGTATCATCGAAAAAGCTGGTTCTTGGTACTCATATAATAACGCTAAGATCGCTCAAGGTCGCGAAGCTTCAAAAGAGTTCTTACGTCAAAACCCTGCTCTTATGGATGAAATTCGTGCTAAAGTTTTAGCTAAGCACGGTATCGGTAAGATTGACGGAGTGGATATGACCACTGGTGAAATCCAAGAAGAGAAGCCGGCCAAAAAATCTGGAAAAGTTCAGTAATCATTTTAAGGCCACCGCAAGGTGGCCTTCTTTTTTATGAATCAGAGAATTTATAATTACTCCATTCATCTTATTGCTCGTCAGGACTACTCTGAGTACAAGCTCAGACGTAAACTTCTATCCAAACCAGACAACACACCAGAAGAAGTAGATGAAGTTATTGCTGCTCTCAAAGAAAAAAATCTTATTAATGAAGAAGCCTATAAACGTCTTTTTATTCGGAAGTGGATGTTTAAGGGAGAATCCGAAGATAAGATTCGTAAGCGTGGCACCTTAGAAAAACTAACCTTTACCTCAGAAGAATTTCAACGTGTAACTGAAGAACTTGGTTTTAATGATGAGGACTCTCTTCAAAAACTAGTGGCCAAAAAACTTCGCTCCAAAGAAATTCCCAGTGATTTTAAAGAGCGTTTAAAACTGCAAGATAAAGTCTTGCGCTTTCTTATCTCCAAAGGCCATGACTATAGTGATGCTAAGGATGAAGTAAAAAAATATTTCAATAAACAAAGTAATGAATATTAATTGAATCCTTAAGTTATTAGGATGTCTTGGTTTAACAAACATTCGTCTAGAATTTTAACAAAACTATTACTCACCTGTTTAAATACTAATCACTTCTTCTCTCTCTACGACCTTCTTTCAATCAATTACCCTTGGCACCTGTCTTGTATATAGAGATTCTCAAAGAGGGAATTTACTCATGCTTGCTGTAGTTGTTTTTATTTCATTGTTTAATTTTGCGGCTTATGCACAACTTGCTAGTCTGCCAATTCCGCAAGAAATAAAAAGTATATTAAATAAAAAACTGGCCTCACACGGACCTAACTGTTGGGGTACGGCCCTTTATCTTAAAGGCATCTCTCCTGTCCCACGTTTTGTGAGCACTGCTGAAATTACTTTCTGGCAAGAGAGTTCCTTATGTCGTCCACTCGAGATTGAAGATCAAATTCTCCCTGGTGATATCCTTAACGTTTATGGACCAGAGTATATTTTTTCCAGTGATATGAAGCTGACTGAGGCCCAAAAGTTTATTAACTTTTTTGAACCAGGTCGCTATTACGAAGCTACTGAATCCAGGTATTCAGGCTTTCATCGTCTGCTGCACTCTGAGACATTTTTTAATAAGACTCAAGTATTGGGTAAGGAGTCTCCCAATAAAGACGATCCTTTCAAACTAACAAACCTTAATGAGGTCTATGGTAGACCTCGCTTAGATCGAGAGTGCCAGGAATCCCCCATCCTGGCACCCCATCTACGCCAATTTAATAATAAGCCGAAGGCCATTCGGGGATCTAAGTGCGATTACTTTACTAAAGTCTATCGGTGCGAGAATTTCCAGAGCTTTTTCACCCTCAATGCAGAAGAGAAAAACTTCATGGATCAAGTAGGAAAACATCAAAAAAGAATATTTGAAGCGGTGGTTTCTTCTAAAAGGGCCTTGAGTTCCCAGGAGAAAAAACAAATTCGCCATTTCGCTCAAACCCATCTCCAAGAGTTAAAACTGCAAAAGGTTAACGTCACCGATGAGTACTCCCGCATGCTCTTATCTTGGAAATACTTCTCCGTTTACTCTCTCATTGAAAGTATTGAATGGATTGAAGATGTTTAAAGTTTAGACACCCCCTTAACCTTTTTACACTCTCCCCCTTCTAACTCCTTAGATTCTCATCCCATAATCTGGCATCCCCCTTGCTCTAATAAGAAGCATCAGGAGCAAGATTATGAGCAAGAAAACTTGGACAATTTGGGGGACAGCTTTTCTTTTTACCGTTATCGGTACTTATAATTCGGTAGTAATCGAATCAGAATCTAGCCTTGA
>DATGND010000177.1:0-15518 GCA_035306925.1 Bacteriovoracaceae bacterium
GCAGGTACATTTTAACCCGTGAAATTTTTGATATTTTGGAAAATATTCCACGTGGGGCCGGTAATGAATATCAGTTAACTGACGCTATTAATGTCCTTTGTAAAAACAAAACAGTAATGGCCCATAAATTCCATGGGGAAAGATTTGATACGGGCTCCATTCCTGGGTATCTCGATGCTACAATAGACTTTGCACTTAAAGATCCAGAAACAAGAGACCACTTATTGGCCGCTTTAAAGAGAAGACTTGATAAATACGGGATCACTCTATGAAATATTTTTTACTTTTACTGTTTGTTACTCAATTAAGTTGGGGTTATGTTCCGACGGTAGAATCACTTTTTAGAAATGGAAGCAATCCTGATATTACCGGAAATGTCGCCATTTTAAATTTCAAGATCAGTAGAATGGATCCAAGTGGAATCATTCAAGATAGCAGTGCCTTCCCGAAAGAAAACTATCAAGTTTATTACGTGAAATTTAATGATGAGGTTTATAAACTCAATCAGTTTAAATATTCTGGCGATAGTTTTAATGAAAAGGATATCGTTCACCACTCTTACTATCCTAATTACAATGCTTTTAGTTTTGCTAACCAACCGAATGCTGTTGATAAATCTCTTTTTTACGGAATCCTAAACTCATTGGTCTTGCAGGATGGCTCATTTTTAGTGAGTTATCTGAAATCTTTAGGACTTCCGCTAAAGTTAAATAAAGAAATTATTAATCGAGAAAAGATAGAGTATCTCGCCCAGTACAAGCAGTACCTAATAACTATCAATCAGGATCGAGAAGCCAGAAAAACTTTGGAAAATCCTCTTCGTCCATCTGATCCCGCTAAGAGAGAAAAAGTGGACAGTGTGATGAATGAGTCCATGTATATTGACACTCAACAGGTTAAACTCTCAAAAGATAGCGGAGAGATGAGTTGGAAGGTAAGTGTCGGGGGATTTGATGCGAGTGTTTCTTATAATAAAAGACATTTGCAGAAAATCGTTTTTAAAACTCAAAGTGGTGAAATTGAATTCTTATTTAAGGACTATGGATTAGTGAATGCTAATCATGTTCTGCCAAAGCAGATTCTGATTAGAGATATGCATGGAGAAAATTACCAAATCGAGATCGTAAATTTACGATACACAAATATTAGCGAGAACGCTTATCTGAGAAAACTTAAAGAGTGGGACAAAACGGCCCGCGAACAGAGTGTGGAGATTCTGCGTCCTGGATTTATGCTTTAAATGAACCTTATCAGAGTTGCTGTCAATTTCCCTCACAAGAATGAAGGATTTCACTACTATTGTGATTCACAGGTAGTGGTGGGACAGTTGGTGGAAGTCCCTCTTGGAAAAAGAACTGAATTTGGTTGTGTTATCAGTATTGATGAAAAGCCGAAAGATTTAACCATTGAAGAAGATAAAGTTCGAGCGGTTAAAGAGGTTCTTTCCATTGTTCTTAATGCTAATGAACTGGCTCTTTATCAATGGATTTCTCAATACTACCATTACCCTTTAGGACAATTGATTTATGACTGTCTTCCTCACTTTATGAAGAAGCCCAGACCCTTGGAGCTGACTCTTGGAGAGGGACAGGATTTTGAATTTGAGCCCAATGAGGATCAGAAAAAGGCCATTGAAGGTATTCTTCCGGTAAATCACTTTGACCGTTTTTTAATCCATGGAGTAACGGGAAGTGGTAAAACTTTAATTTACTTAAAGCTCATTCAGGAGAAACTTAAATCAGGAAAAAGTGTTCTTTTTCTTCTTCCGGAAATCAATCTGACCCCTCAGTTTGTGGCGACATTTGCAAAGTATCTGGATGGGCCTGTCATTTCTTATCACTCAGAACTTTCTGATTCCCAGAAGTTTCAAATCTATCAGATGGCGCGCACTAATAGTGAGCCGATGCTCATTCTTGGAGTGAGAAGTTCCGTTTTTATTCCGTTGCAGAACTTAGGACTCATCATAATCGATGAAGAACATGATACTTCCTTTAAGCAAGATGATCGCTGTCCTTATAATGCAAGAGATGTGGCGAGTAAGAAGGCTCAACTTGAAAACGTTCCTATTGTTTTAGGATCTGCTACACCAAGCCTTGAGACGTATCATCACTTTCATCATCTCAAAAAGCAAAACCTCTTTGAATTGCGTAACAGGGCCGGAGGCGCTTATTTACCAACGATTGAATTAGTAGATGCTCGAGATAAGAACACAGGTGAAGATAATATCTGGCCTTTAACTCCAAGATCAGTTGAAATTCTCAAAGAAGCTATTGAGCGTGATGAACAGGTTCTGGTATTTGTGAACCGTCTGGGTTTTGCCAGCTACATCCAGTGCCGCTCATGTGGAGAACAATTTTTTTGTCCTAATTGCTCTGTAACTTTACGCTATTTTAAAAGAAAGAATGAACTACAATGTCAGCACTGTGATTACAAAGAACCCATGATTCAAAGTTGTCATAATTGTGGATGTATGACTTTAATTCAAAAAGGCTTTGGGACTGAAAAACTGGCCAGTGTTTTAAGTGAACTTTTTCCTGATAAAAAAATTGAAAGATTTGATCGCGATGAAATTAAAACTTTTACTCAGTTGCAAGCCAGATTAGCGGAATTTCATCAAGGTGAAATTGATATTCTGGTAGGAACCCAAATGCTTTCCAAAGGACATAACTTTGAGAAGGTAAAACTTGTTCTCATACTTGGGATTGATAACCAGCTTAATTTTCCTGACTTCCGTTCCAGTGAAAGAGTTTATCAAACATTAACTCAGGTAGCGGGAAGGGCCGGCCGATATTCGCAGGATGGAAGGGTTATCATTCAAACCCTGGCCCCTGAAAACCCTTTATTTGAAACCATAAAGGAGCATTCTTTTGATGGTTTTTATCAGTCAGAACTTGATATGCGAAAAATATGTCAGTGCCCACCTTTTCAAAAGATGGCCCTGATTCATTTTAATTCCCGCTTTCAGGAGCGGGTGACCTCCCATGTGAGAAAGCAGGGGGAAATTCTTCGGCATCTGATTGAGCATCATTTTCCAGCGGTGATTATTTTAGGGCCTCGTCAGGCCATGGTGGAAAAAAAGATGAATCAATTTAGTTGGAATATTTTGCTGAAAAGTACTGATCCTATCCAACTACATAATCTCATTAAAACCTTTGAACTAAATTATCAGAATGAGAATTCAGTTAGTTACAAAGTGGATATCGATCCTTACACCTTGATTTAGCTAAAGTCAGGGCCCCTATCGACCGACGAGTCCTAGTAGATAAGTCAAAGATGAGGCCTTATGAAAAACAAGTATTTGATAATTTTAGCACTTATATCTTCTCCGCTTTATGCTCAAAGCATGCTGAGCAGTCTGCAAGATTATCAGGGATCGCTTTCTACAAGTGAGCCGAATCAAAAAGTTTCTACTCCACCTGTTCAGAGTCGAACTGAAACAAGTTCTGAGACCAATGGACGTTGTGAAGAAAACGATCAAACCTCAATGCCTCTAGCTTATGCAACATCTTTAATCCAGGCCCCTAATGCCAAGTTTGATATCGACTTTAACCCTCGAACGGGAAAAGTCAGCATCAGTGCTGACTCTATGATTTCCAATTGTTCTTCTATGGTCGAATGGAAACTTAAAGAGCAAGAGATACAAGGTCAAAAAGCTTATGTGATTGAAGCTAAGTTTAGAGAGGGGGAAAACTGCGCTGATGGGAAGTGTAGTTATAAAGTGGCCAAAGTGAGTAATGGGGAATTCGACAAATACGAAGATCTCAGCTTTGCTCCTACTCTGAAAGGGTTTGAAGCTTGCTTACAAGCTTCAGGAGTAGTTAAGAATGGCAAGGTTGATAAAAAAGCTATCTACTCAGCTCCAATGAAAGAGACATTTAATGATGTCAAAGATACTGGAAAGCTTCTTTTTGTTTCTCATGGGCCACAGTCAGCAATGACTAAAGCAAAGTACGGAAAATTTGAACTCATCAATAGATGTGATCACTATGAAGCCCTCCATCCTGATATCAGGCAACTCCTATCTCTAGAAGATGAAAGACGTTTAAAGCTTGATGAAGAGGCCAATAAGTTAAAAGACTGTGGTGTTGATGAATACGATAAGCTCATTGGCTTTATTGAGAAGTATGAAGAGTATTCAGCTATTTTAGGTAGTGTAAGAGATGAACTGATTCTTGAAGCTGTTAAGAAAGCTGCGAGTAATATTGAGGAAGGAAAGTATTCCGATGATGACTTAAAAGTCATTGCAGATTTTGAAAAGTATATTGTGAATCCAAAGATTGAAGAAGCGACTCGTTTATTTGATCAGATGACGGCTTTAGAAGGTGATGCCAAGAGAGCAAAACAAAATGAGTTAAAAGCTGTTCTAGAAGAGTTAAAAGCTCTGAACAATAAGCCCTACTTTCAAGCTGCTCATACACAAAAGCTTATGAGAGATGGGAAGTTTGAAGAAGCTGAGCATGTTAACGGTATTAAGATTGCTCTTGATAACTATCGTAAGATCGGGTCTAAACAAGGTAACGTTCTTTATACCCCAGATATTGCTATGATGAATACTGTTCATGCAAAAGATGCTTTTGCCAAAGCTTCTATTATTGAGCAAGAAAGATATCAGGTAAGAACCGGTCAAATCACTGGCCAGTCTGACTTTTATCAAAACATGGTTAAGAGACTTGAGAATTCTATTCAGGCCAGAACAAATAACTTTAAAGCCGAAATGCAAAACGAATATGCACGAGTGCAACCGGGCGGTTATTGTTATGCTTATTTTAGAAACACTCAGAAATGTATCGAAGATTCGCTTCAACGTATCCAGCAACTTCAGAACTTACTCAATCACTATAACAAGGTTGATAAAGAGAGAATTGTTGAATACCAGGAGAAAGCCGATGACTACGCGAAGTTAGAGGCTGAAGGAAGAAGATATGTTGCCGCTCAAAATGGTGAAGAGATTATTGAGGAAGCTCCTCCAAGAGAGGCCCCAGTAGATACGACTCGTCCACCAGCAAGAGCTGCTGCTCCAGAACAGCCAGCTCCATCAAATTTAGCAGGTACTGATCTTACTCAAGTGGCCAATCAACTGGCCCAAATGTATCAGATGCAGCAGCAACCACAAATGGCGCCGCAAATGGGTGGTCAATGGTGGAATCAGCAAGGAAATATGTATGGTCAGGCCCAGCTGATGATTGGGGGACAAAATCCGTATATGATGCAAGGTCAGTATCAGTATGGATCAAACCAGGGTTACTGGTCTAATCCATACCAAGCGTATACTTTTAGAGGATTTTAGAAACCTACAGTCACTCTGAATCCACCACCGTGGACATTTGAGAGTGACTGTTCTTTTGAATCATTAGTGAAAGCGTAGTAATCGCCGACAATCCAGTATCCATAGTAACCAGAAATCATGACATTCGGATTCCATAGATAATCAAAGCCAACATCTAGTTCAAAACCTAGATCCTTTGATTGTTTACGGTCAGCAGTGAAAGCATAGTTTCTTTCATGCTGATAAGAAAGCTTTTCGGCCTTTGCTGTTTCCATGGCATTGGCAAAGATGAAAGCAGCTTTCCAGTTCCATTTGTCAGTTTTATATGTCCCATGAAGACGAGCGAACTGAGCGTTGGTAATAGGAGAGTTGAAGATACTTCTTCCACCTTCAGTGAAGCCTGGATAGTAGTAACGGAACATAAGCTCAGCGATTTGAAAGTTAGGGTGAAGATAAGCAGCTTCAAACTTACTTGTTCCTGCTTTATCTCCTGAAACTTGTCCGGCCTTTAAACCTACTTCCCATTTAGGATTAATATCGTACTTAGCATCAAGAATATAGGCATTGGCCGAAATCTTTGAATCACCAGTTCCTAAGATATTTCCGTAATCACCAGTGATAATAGGTGCTTCAAAAGAAACCGTAAGATCTTTCCATTTTTTCTGAATGAATGGATCAATAATCGTTACTTCAGTCTTGCCACGGATAGCATCAGTTGTTGGATTTCCATTTCCATCCACATCTGTTCTTGAATAAAAACCACTATTAGGTTCACTAGATCTTTTAGCATAAAGAATACTGACCAGAAGATCGCGGTTTTTGTTGTGGTATTTAGCGATAGCACCAAGTTCGCGCACATCAGATTTTTTTGAAGGATCAAGATCACCATTATCATCAATAATAGAAATCTTCGCCCAGTAAGGTATAAGACTGAAATTACCAATTTTCATTTCAGCTTCGATTCCATCATACATGGTGAAATAACGATCCCATGCATCTGTTCCACCATCGTAAATAACTCCCATACCGTAGTCTTTACTCATACGACCGATTTTAATCAGGGCCGTATCTGCATAAAGCTCAGCATAGAGTTGATTGATATTTAGATTGGAATTTTGAGAAGGAGAGGTGAAGAAATAAGAGTTATTATTTTCATTTTGTCCTTCACCACCAGCAAATCCACCGCGAATTGAGCCAGTAGAAAGTTCTCCTTTCAGAGTAACACCATCATTGATGATAATTGTTGGGTTCAGTTTAAAGATATAGCTTTGGAAGCTAGCACCTTTATCCGAGCCAGCAATTTGCTGTGAACCCTGTTTTCTTGAACCCTCATCCACACGATCAGTAGTTCTACGAATATTAGAAAGATAGTGGCTATCAACGCCGAAAGTACCAGACCAATCAATTGGTAAGGCCTGTACTGAATTGATGCTTAGCGCCGATAACGTGGCTAAGGCTAATGGGCGAATTTTTCTGGTCATGTAACTGTCCCTAAGGTTTAAAATTGTAATAAGAAAACTATAGAAAAGTGTTCAGGAAGTGGAAAGCCCTAAGAGGTTAGAAAAAAACATCTTTAACCTTAACTGATGGCTTGCAAAATGTAATTGAATCACTTATATTCGATGAACTAAAAGTAATGTAGGGGTGTCGACAAGTGGTAAGTCAGCAGATTTTGATTCTGCCATGCGCAGGTTCGATCCCTGCCACCCCTACCACCTCTTTAAGGAGTCCAGAGTGAGACGTATTGTCCTTGTCTCAGGTACCTCAAATCCAACCCTCTCCAAGAAGATCTCTGAATTTCTCGATGTTCCCCTAGTTAATCCTCAATTGCGCCGTTTCGCTAACGGTGAGATTTACTGCGAGATCGAGAAAAACGTTCGTGGAGCAGATGTGTTTGTGATGCAAAGTACCTGTGCGCCAGTAAATGAAAACTTGATGGAGCTGTTAATTATTATCGATGCTCTAAAACGAGCTTCGGCAAACACCATCACAGCAGTCATTCCACACTATGGGTATTCTCGCCAGGATAGAAAGAGTGCTCCAAGAACTCCAATCACTGCAAAACTAGTAGCTGATATGCTGACTGTGGCCGGTGCTACTCGTGTAATGACGATGGATCTTCACGCTGGTCAGATTCAAGGATTTTTTAATATTCCTTTTGATAATATTTTTGCGACTCCAGTTCTTCTTGATTACATCACAAAGAACCTGGATCTTTCTAATCTTATTGCTGTTTCTCCGGATGCCGGAGGGGTAGAGCGTGTACGTTTTTATGCTAAGAAACTTAACACCGATCTAGCTCTTATTGATAAAAGAAGAACAGCTCCTAACGTTGCAGAAGCTATGAACGTTATTGGAGATGTGAAGGATAAAGATTGTATCATTTTTGATGATATGATTGATACTGCAGGAACACTGGTACAAGCAGCAAAGGCCTTAAGAAGAAATGGCGCTAAGAGAATTTTTGCAGCTGCTACACACCCGGTATTTTCAGATCCGGCCATTGAGAGATTGCAGGATTGTACTGAATTAGCGGCTGTTCTCGTTACGGATACGATTCCTTTAAGTGCTAAAGCTCAAAAACTTGATAAGATTAAAGTCGTTTCTACTGCTGAAATTCTGGCCAAATCAATTCACCGAACTTTTAACGACGACTCTGTAAGTTCATTGTTTACTTAGTATGTTTGATCTAGTCGTCGGTTTAGGAAATCCTGGTTCTGAATATGCTCTTACAAGACATAATATTGCTTGGCTTTTCTTAGATTATTTAAAAGAAATCAACCAGAATCCTTGGAAGTCCAAGTTCAAGGGCCTTTACACTGAAGGTTCATTTCAAGGTCATAAGTTTTATGCGCTTAAGCCGCAAACTTATATGAATCTCTCGGGTGAATCTGTACAGGCCATGGCAGCTTTCTTTAAAATTCCTCCTGAGAGAATTTTAGTGATTCAAGATGAAGTGGATCTTCCTTGGGGGCAAGTTCATTTTAAGATGGGCGGAGGTTTTGCCGGACATAATGGTTTAAAGTCTATTGGAGCTTGTTTGGGAACAGATAAGTATGCTCGTCTTCGTATTGGTATTGGAAGACCGACCCATGGTTCAATGTCCAACTGGGTATTAGGTCGATTCTCTCAGCAGGAACTGAGTGAATTAGAAATCATATTTGAAAAACTAAGGACTCCTTTTTTTGAATGCCTGAAATCAGGTGTGGCAAAGGTCGGCCCTTATAACAAAAAAAATTTTTTAGCTTAGGAGATATTTATGGGTATGAATTGTGGAATCGTGGGTCTACCAAACGTTGGGAAGTCTACAATTTTTTCAGCGTTAACAAGTGCACCTGCTGAAGCTGCAAACTATCCTTTCTGTACTATTGAGCCAAACGTTGGAGTGGTTCATGTGCCAGATAATCGGTTAGAAAAAATTGCCAAACTTATCGGGCCGGAAAAAGTTATTCCTGCAGTGACTGAGTTTGTGGATATCGCTGGACTGGTTAAAGGTGCTTCTAAAGGTGAAGGGCTTGGTAACCAATTTCTTGGTCACATCAGACAAGTAGGGGCGATCTGTCACGTTGTACGTTGCTTTGAAGATAATGATATCGTTCATGTCGCAGGGAAAATTGATCCTCTTAGCGATATCGAAGTTATTAACTTAGAGCTTGCTTTCGCAGATCTGGAAACAGTTCAAAAGCGTCTTCAGACTCTGGATAAATTTTTAAAGTCTCAAGATAAGAAAGTTCAGGAAAAAGCAAAGGTCTCTAAACCAATTCTAGAGCGCCTGGTAAAAGCACTAGAAGATGGATTGCCAGCTCGATCTCTTGATCTAGATGAAGATGAAAAAGAATCAATCTCTGATCTTCACCTAATTACTATGAAGAAGATGCTCTATGTTTGTAATGTAGATGAAGCTTCTATTCTTGAAGAAAATGAACACGTGAAAAAAGTGAGAGAGCTTGCAGCCAAAGAGGGTGCAGGAGTGATTACTATTTGTGGAAAAATAGAATCAGAAATTGCTGCTCTGGAATCTGAGGAAGAGAAGGCTGAGTTCCTAAAAGATATCGGTATTGAAGAGTCTGGACTTTCAAAACTGATTAAGGCCGGGTACGAGATGCTGGGCATGAAAACATACTTTACTGCGGGAGTAAAAGAAGTTCGTGCATGGACTTTCCCGGAAGGTGCCAAGGCACCTCAGGCAGCAGGTATTATTCACTCTGATTTTGAACGCGGTTTCATTAAGGCCGAAGTTTTCCACTGTGATGATCTTTTCCTCTACGGTTCTGAACAAAAGGTTAAAGAAGCTGGAAAGTTTAGAATGGAAGGAAAGGATTATGTTGTAAAAGATGGTGACATTATTCACTTCCGCTTTAACGTTTAAGAAGATAATAATTTATTAAAGGCACGTTTTTATTCAGGAAAACGTGCCTATATTTCTTGTCACCTACCAGGTCTTTATTTCTCCTTAATCCCACTAAAACATTAATAAATTGTAA
Organism: Bacteriovoracaceae bacterium; assembly: GCA_035306925.1. Taxonomy (GTDB): domain Bacteria; phylum Bdellovibrionota; class Bacteriovoracia; order Bacteriovoracales; family Bacteriovoracaceae; genus Peredibacter. The sequence goes on from DATGND010000177.1 coordinate 9,751, forward strand.
AATCATCTGTTCCCAAACGAATAAGTGTTATGATGGATTAATGAAGAAAAAATTTACGCAAGAACAGATTGAAGAAGCGATTAAAGCTTATAAGGCCACTAAAGCTAGTGTAGCAAATAAGGCATCAATTCTTTTTATTTTCAACATGCTAGCTCTCATGTCGCTGACATATTTAGAAGCAGAACTCAATAGTATTGTGGTAACTGCAATAATTATTTGGGTATTTTTTTCAATGGCAATATTCAAACACAAGTGTGTTCACTGTACGGGAGAAATGCGTTTTTATCGGCATTATAACAAGTGTCCACACTGTAAAATTCCTTTTGAAGCTAAACCTAAAAAGATCAAGAAATACTTTTTAAAAACAGTTCAAGTTATGGGAGTTTTTCTTTGTATTGTGGGTGCTACTATTGCTTTCTTTAGAAACGATGTTGCAGCTTTATTCTTTTTAAAATCAAGCAAGATTCAAAATGGTATAAAAGATGCTTTAGTCGTCTCCGATAGCTACTATCGAGTTATTAAGGCCGATGGAGTACCAAGAGTGATGGAAGATGCTCAGATTATAGATAATTATGATTCCTCAACATGGGTGAGAATAGGCTTACTGAAAATCGAGAGCAAGGGAGAAAAATTTTTATTGATGTTTAACTATGACTCAGGCATTAAACCCACTGAGTTCGTAAAAGATAAACAAGAAATAAAATGTATCATTACACCTAAGAAAAAGACTCTGTGTATTCCGGCCAGTTACATTGCCAACGAAGAAAGCTTTATGAAGGCCAATAGCTTGGAGAGAACAAACGAATATATCAAACAACAATTTGCTAAGATGTAATTAGTGTTTAAAACCTAAATCCACGTTAAAGATTTTATTATTTTCCTTGTTATCGATAAGCTCCTCACTGGTTAGGAGCTTATAAAAAAACAAGTTTCTAAAAATAAGTTTCACATAGGTTCTTGTTTCTTTAAAAGGAATAGTTTCAATGTTTCTGACGATGGTTTCTTCTTCATCAAAATATTGTTTTCTCCATCTTTCTACTCTTGTTTCACCAGCATTATAAGCCGCTAATACATAGACCAAATTGTTGTTATATCTCTTCATTAAATTCTGAAAATATCTGGTTCCTAGTTCAATATTAATACGGGGGTTAGAAAGCTGATTAACCTTCACACTTCTTCTTAATTGTCTTGCAGTGGCCGGCATCAGTTGCATTAAACCTCGAGCTCCAACAGGAGATCTGGCACGAGGGTTGAAAACGGATTCCTGTCGTATAAGAGAGAGAACGAGAAGGGGATCTTGATTCTTCAAATTCTTTTTTAAAACATCAATATAAGGTCTGGGAAAAAGTAGATCCAAAACATTTCGAGTAAAGCGAATATCATTTTTATCAAGAAGATTATAAATGTATCTGAAAGTCATCAGATAGTTCTGTGATTCTTGAATCAGATGTGCCTGTAGCAGGTGAACCGTTTCTTTGATGGTCGCATGCTGATCAACGGTCTTTTTCTGTAGAAAAATGGGGAGCGAATAATTATTTAACCGTCTTAGCTCTAAGTCGATCATGCGGGAATTATCAATCTTGGACCATGCTTTAAGGCGTACAAAGGATGCTTGATGATCAGCATCGAAATCTGTCAGGTTGAGATTGAAGCTAACACCACGTCTTGCTTCTATGTGATAAAAATTAGCAAGGGTTGAATCCGGTTTTAAATTCAACAGTCTTTTAGAAGAGATAATGGAATAATAACTTAAAGGATTGTTGCGAATAGTGTCTTCATAAAGAGAAATCGCCTCATCCTTTTTATTATCCTTTTCTAGAACATAAGCGATCCAGTAGCGAAGTTGTGAATCCTTGGACGTTTTAACCTTATCTAGGAGTTTTTCACTCTTAATATACTTCAGTGAGTTCTTCTGATCATTGGTATGAATGTAGGTCCATAAGTAAAAGTAATGAGCATCATATAAATATTCTGGATCATTCTTAGAGATAACGAACTTAAGAATTTTTCGTGAAAGATCAGGAAAGCCTAGCCTGAAAGTTGCCTTGGCAAAATCATTGATTCTACCCAGGGCAAGGTTGGTTGGTAGGTAATTCACATTAAGATTAAAATAGTTTTTTAAATGATCAATGTGTTTACTAAGTTTTTTCTCATCAACTTCCGTCGCGTTAAGAATTTTGTAACCTTCTTCAATAAGCTTTCCAAACTCCGTATAGAAGACATTTTTATGTTCTAAAGGCTTTAGACCTTTAGCTTGAATAAGGGAAGTGAGTTTATCATCAATTAGAATGTCTTGTAATACTTCATGGGATGGGGTGATCTGACTTCTAATTGAATACTCTGTAATTTCACCAGAAAGCTTCTTTAAAACTTCTGGTCTGTCGTTTTGGTTTTGTAGAAAGTAGCTAAAGCTTTTTTGGTGATTCTTTTTAAGAAAAAATTTCAAGTTCGTTTTAATAAAAGTGTGAGCATATTCCGGTAGAGTATTGGTGCGCTCAATTTCTCTTCCGATCAGCTCTAAGGCTTTTTCTCTGCAAAAATGATTGGCCCTCTGATCCAGGTGTTTTTCCAGGGCACGCTCAGAAACTTTCGCCGTCTCCTGGCAGTATTGCACCAATTGCGGTGCTTTTTTTAACTCATGAATTTTATCAATCTTATTAATCCACTCTACAAAGGGAGTGAAGTTTTTGGATTTTCCAATCTCATTCTTAATTTGCTTGGTTAGCGTCGGACTAAAATAGCCTTCACGGCTTACTTTCATTAAGGCCGTGATTTTTTCCGCTAGTATGATGTCGCCACGAGATAAAGTGATTTGTTTGGCGAGTTTTTCCTGAGCAAGCGCTGTGGAAGTGAACAATATAAATAATAAAATAAACTTCATATTAATCTTTGTGAACGTTAAGACATTAGTATACCACGTACAGAAAACAGTACCAGCCGGGAGGAGTTAATGACCTTGATAACGATTTTGTATCTCGGTTAGTTTAGTATTGATCTCATTTAAGATGGGCTTTTTATCTTCTGGTATAACCCCTGTTAAGTTCTCAAGATAAACCTTAACTTCTTCCAGAAATTTAAAGTCTGCTTCTTGATTTATAGAAATACTTTCTAAAAACTCACTAACTTCCTCAGCTACATCGTGGAAATAATCTCCGTTTCGAAAAGTAAGGGGACGAATCTCCTCACCTTCACGAATTTGCTGTAAGTGAGTTTTTAGCTTGTACATCGGGCCAGCAATTTTGTGCGTGAAAAATATGAATAAAATCAAAACAATAATACTAAAGAGAAGTTGAATGAATATCAGAAAGAGAATAAATTGCTCTTGAGCAGTCTGAATCGCAGAATGCAATTCAGGATGTGTGACGCTAAGCTCTTTAAAGAAATCTAAGAACAATAGTGGATAAAGTAGACTAGAAAGAAATATGAGCGATCCAATCAAAAGACTGAATTTGATTTGGAAAGATGGATTTACAAGAAAGACGGATCGTTTATAAAATGCCAACGCTTATTCCCTGTTCAAAGATATATATCCCATCATAAAATGAGAAAGCAAAATTATCAAAACAGGAATTTTTGTATTTTAGACAAGTTTAATCAACAATGGATGAACAATGGACAGTATTAGAAAACTATTAGATCAGGTTAAAAACCCTCAAACAAATAAGACTCTTTCAGAAGAAAATAGATGGCAAGAAATTGACTTCAAGGACGGAAAACTGAGCATTCAATATCAGCGAGACGGAATCAGCCCTCAAGATAAAAGAGTAATTGAAAACCACATTCACGAGCTTTTAGCGGAAGTGAGCGAAGTGAAGGAAGTTCTCGTTAAAACAACTTCAACTCAGTCACAAGATGTCTTTAAGGCCGTAGATGCGCCTCAAGATAAGGTTGCAGCTACAACTCCTAAGGCCAATTTGAAAACAGGTCATGCACCAGCAGCTAAAAAACGTCCGGTTCCAGGAGTAGGAAAAGTTATCGCTATCGGATCAGGTAAAGGGGGAGTAGGAAAATCTACTTTTACCGCTAATCTGGCCTTAACTCTTAGTCGAGCAGGTAAGAAGGTGGGGATTATTGATGCGGACATTTATGGACCATCAATGCCGATGATCTTTGGTAAGCGTGATGAAAAGCCAAGAGCAACAGAAAATAAGAAGATTGTTCCGATTGAAGCCCATGGAATCAAGTTTATGAGTTTTGGGCTTTTCATTGAAGAGAATGATCCTGTGATTTGGAGAGGCCCTATGCTTGGTGGTGTTCTTAATCAATTTCTTTTCGATGTTGACTGGCAATCCTTGGACTATCTCCTTATCGACCTTCCGCCAGGTACAGGTGATATTCAGCTATCTATGGTGCAAAACACGCATGTGGATGGAACAATTGTTATTTCTACTCCACAAGATATTGCGTTACTTGATGCAACTAAGGGACTTGAAATGTTTAAGAAACTCGAAATTCCTGTTGTAGGGATGGTTGAGAACATGAGTTCCTTTGTTTGCTCTGGTTGCGGGAAAGATCATCACATCTTTGGAGATTCAGGGGTGGAAAAAGCAGCTGAAAAGTTAGGAGTTAATCTACTGGGTAAAGTACCTTTAGAAATTGAATTAAGAGAAGGCTCAGATATTGGTAAACCTTATATGAGTGAACCAAAGTATGAAGGAAGGGCCGTGTGGAATGCTTTTACTGAAATTGCTGGTAAGGTAGATGGCTATTTCCATCCATCTTCTCCAAGCAAGCAAGAAGGTAAAAACGGTTTTTTCTCTAAAATCCTAGGACTTGGAAAGTAATATGAACTTGAAGTTTGTTCCAGTTATTGAAGAGCAAATGTGTGTTAACTTTACGGGTAAAGTCAATTTACTCTCACCATTTAATCACCAATACCTGGGACATCTTCTGTTTAAAGATGGCAAAATCATTGATGTCAAATATCAACACCTCAGCGGTCTGAGAGCATTTTTCCAGCTTGGCATTCGTGAACACAATCTAGAAAAGCATATGTATGTAGTGGAGCCGGAGGTCGTTTCAGAAGAAGAGCAACGGATTCACTATCCTTTTTCAGTGTTACAAACCAAATTGGAAAAACAAATCAAGCTTTATGAGATCGTTCATCGTCAGCGTCCACCGCAGAATGTGAAAATTATTGTTAATGCAGCATCTATTGGAAGCGATTTCGAATGTACCCCAGAAGAGTTCAAGGTTCTGTCTACATTAACGGAAGTGAATGATGTAAATGATATCTATGAGATTTGTCCTTTACTGGAACATGAAGTTACTTCTGCACTTATTAATTTAAGAAAAAAAGGTGTGCTCAAGATCGTTGGAAGAAAATAGCTTAAAAGGAGATCAATATGAAGTCTCAAGTACATAATGACGGTGAATTAAAAGAACTTACAGTTCATATTGAAAAACAAATCGTAGATGATTTGGAAGAAATGGAAAGAAACACCGGAATTCCAAAAGAAAACTTAGTAGTCATCGCTCTTAAAAGATTTTGTTCGTCACATTCTGACTATCTTAAAAGAGTACCTAAGGTTGAATAATCTTCCTTAGACTTCTGTCTAATCATTTTACAGGCCGTAAAATTTATCAACAGCTCGTTCTCTAAGCTCTGTAAATCACATCATAATTCTTGGCATCCCCCTTGCTCTAATAAGAAGCATCAGGAGCAAGATTATGAGCAAGAAAACTTGGACAATTTGGGGGACAGCTTTTCTTTTTACCGTTATCGGTACTTATAATTCGGTAGTAATCGAATCAGAATCTAGCCTTGA
>DATGND010000178.1:0-4479 GCA_035306925.1 Bacteriovoracaceae bacterium
TCATGGAAGAGAAAAAGCTCTACTATCAACAAGTAGTAACTATTTGGGAAGGATTCTGTACTCTCCACTCACAGCTTTTTGATATTGCCTGTGATGAGTACTTGGCACTTCTTGCTAGTGACATTGATAAGCTTGAAGACCTCCTCCCGGTTAAAGAAGAAATTATTTCTAAAATCGGAGAACTCGATTCAGAGAGAAATGAACTTATTGAAAAGCTTAATAACACGCAGTTTGTTTCCTCTCCTCTTAATAAGGCCAGCGAACTTCTTTTATTATTTGATGAGATTGAAGCTCAGAATGGTATCCCTGCTTTAAAAAACCTAAACCAGCTTCTTATCGATATAATCGAAAAGATTCAGCTTCAGAATAAAAAGAACCAAGTCTTCTTAAACAAGGCCATGATCTCTCTACGAGATTTAAAGCGTGGTTTTAAGGGACAAAAAGTCTATTCCACCTACGGTGCTGATGGACTTACTAAAACCTTGAACAGGTAGGGTAACCTCTTGGGTGTTGATTTACTGAATATCGGAAAAACTGGTTTATTTGCGGCGAAGAAGTCAATGTCGACAACTTCCCACAATATTGCCAATGCCAATACTGAAGGCTATTCCCGCCAACAAGTACGTTTGGAAACAGCTCCTTCAGTTTCTGAAGGGAACTACACTCTCGGTAACGGTGTCGATATTCAAAGTGTTCGTCGCTCTCATGATGAACTTATCGAAAAGAAAGTTAACACTTCTCTTTCCAACAATAAATTCAACGAAGAAAGAACATTGCAGCTCTCACACGTTGAAGAAATCTTCAACGAAGTTAACTCAGAGGGAATGAACAAAATCCTGAACAGGTTCTTTAACTCTTTTAGAGAACTTGCTACTCAGCCTGAGAATGAGACCATTCGTAATGTGGTTAAAGAAAATGCTAAAATTGTTACTGATGACTTTCACCGCATCCAGGATAATCTGGATCAAGTCCGCAGTAGCATGAATAACAAAATCAGACTAAGTGTTGATGAAATTAACTCTTTAACTGAAACCATTGCACGCTTAAATAAAGAAATTAATGTTCAGGAAGTAACAGGGGCCATGGCCAATGATCTTCGTGACCAGAGAGACCGTGCAGTGAGTACTCTAGCCGAATTTTTCCCTCTAACAACCTATTCAGATAACAAAGGTCAATACAACGTCAGTATAGAAGGTGTAGGCTCCATTGTATCGGGGGGAATAGCCCAGAAACTTATCACTGGTCAAAGTGTTGATACCAATCAAAATGCTTCTGATAAAGGCAATACCGATATTTACTTTGCCTCTCGTCCGGCCATCTCTATCTCCGATAAAATTAAGGGCGGTACTCTCGGAGCTATTTTAAAGACCCGCGACTCAGACCTTGAATCCCTTGAGAGTCAGCTTGATCATCTGGCCCATGGATTAGTTCTTTCTACCAACGCCATTCACAGACAGGGTTTTGCTAACCACCCTTCAACTAGTGGAAAGCAAATTACCGGTATTAATTTCTTCAAAGAACCGCTGGAATTAAAAAGAGCAGCTGAATACATTTCTTTATCAGATGAAATTCTCGCCGATGCCAATAACATTGCGACTGCTCTGGAACCCGATAAGCCAGGGGATAACCGTGTGGCCATTGCTATCTCTAAGCTTCAACATGAAAAAGTTCTTAACGGTGGTACTGCCACCTTTGAAGAGCAATATCACAAGTCTGTAGGAGATGTAGGACTTCAGGCCGGTAAAGCAAAAATCGACTTAGAACAGTCCGCAGGAATTCTTGCTCAGGCTAAATCATTTAAGGAAAGATTGTCCGGAGTTTCTTTGGATGAAGAAGCGGCCAATATGGTTCGCTACCAAAATGCTTATGAAGCATCAGCAAAAGTCATCAAAGCAAGTGATGAGATGTTTAAAGCGGTTTTAGGATTATTGGGGTGATAGACTATGAGTAGAGTATCTGAGAATAGTTCCATTCACGCCATTAACTACGCTGTAGGAAAAACCAAGTCCAAGGTTGAAGACTTACAGATGAAAGGTTCAACACTCAAGCGTGTGAGTAAGCCTTCTGATGATCCAGTGGGTAATGTCGAACTTCTGGCCATCCGTTCTCAAAACATTGATGCCGGTCAATACCTTCGTAATACTAACTTTGCGAACACTCAACTCGCTTATACTGAAACAGTTCTGGAAGAACTAACTGATATTCTAACGAAGGCAAAAGAACTGGCCGTTGGTCAGGCTTCTTCTATTTATGGCCCGGAAATCCGCGAAGGAGTGGCCAAAGAAATCCATCAGCTGCGTAACCAGGCCCTAAGCCTTGCCAACAAACGTATGGGTAACCGCTATATCTTTTCCGGTCAAAAAATCCTCACCCGTCCTTTTGATCAACATGGGAACTACCATGGGGATAGAAACAAGATTCAAGTGGAAATCAATAAAGACGTTTTCATCCCTATTAACATCACGGGAGAAGAACTGTTTTTCTCCAAAGAAAAGAAACAGCTAAGTAAACAAGATCTGGAAATGGCCCCCCTGCCAAGCTTGGATCGCGGGCTCGCCTCTATTTCTGAGGAACCGGAAACCACCAGCAGCATTTTTAGTGAACTTTACGCTCTGGAAAATGCCCTTCTCACTGATAACCCGGAAGTTATTCAGGGCTTACTAGAAAAACTTGATAGCAGCATTGATCGAGTTGTAGCCTTTCGCACACGCATCGGTGCCCTTTCCAATACGGCAACAAATGCTGAATCCAATATCGAAAAGACCAAACTTTTAAATGAGGCCCATAAAAGTAAAATAGAAGATGCGGATGTAGCCGAGCTTTTTTCTGCCCTGCAAAAAGAACAAAATGTTCTTAAGGCAACCTACCAAGCTAGCTCAAATCTCATGAATACCAACTTAATGGACTTCCTTAGATAAGAAAATCTTACAAATTCTTAACTTTTTTTGTAAATTATCTTGCAATTCCCTGCCAAAATGTAATATTCACTCCGCAACAGAAAACTTTATTGAGTTAGTCATATTCTTGACACGAAAGACAAGGATCAACCATGCTCGTTCTGACACGGAAGCTAGGAGAAAGCATTGCTATAGATGACAATATTAAAATTGTTGTCGTTCAGATTAAGGGCAAGCAAGTCCGACTGGGTATCAAGGCTCCTAAAGAAACTAAAATTCATCGTGAAGAGGTCTACCAGGCCATTCAAGACCAAAATACTGAAGCCGTTCAAGCGGACTTATCTTCTATTGCGCGCCTCGGCGAAGAGCTCAAGAAGAAATAATTTTCCTCCTTGATTATTTAAGCAGTTGACTGATACCATCAAAGTGCTATGGTAAGAATACCTTACCATTTCATTTTGGAGGAACCTGTGAAAGTCAAAACCACACGTTTTGGGGAACTGGAAGTAAACCCTAACGACATCCTAACCTTCTCTGAAGGACTTTTAGGTTTTGAGAACTTAAAAAAATATTTCGTGGTTGATCCAGGAGATAGCACTCTAATTCTTTGGCTCCAAAGCACTGAGGATGAAAAAGTAGCCTTCCCTATCATCGAACCGAAGATTTTCAAACCAGATTACATTGCTAAGCTCCTTCCTGCCGATCTGAATGGTCTAGAGCTTGAATCGCTTTCCAATGCAAAACTTTATGCAATTTTAACTATTCCTTCGAATGTAGTTGAAATGTCGGCTAACCTTAAAGCGCCGATTGTAATCAACTCGCAAAAGAAAGTTGGAAAACAAATTGTGCTTCAGGATTCAAAACTTTCTGTGAAGCATGAAATGTATAAAGAGTTAAAAACTTATATTGTAAATTACTCAAGTGATGACTCTCGCAGAACCAACGTTGAGCCATCGATCGCTCTTGAAACTGGTGAATTCAAACCAGCTTCATCGGTAAGAACGCTAGAAGTTTAATCCAATATCAAAAGGGTCCTAAAACGGACCCTTTTTTTTTGCTCTTTTTTATTAAAGTCTGTGATTTGATACTAAATAGTAAGATTGGTTTCAGTCGCTGAGCGAGAAAGATTCAAATACATGGAAGCTTCTGGATGTTGAGGTTCACGTGAAAGAACATTCTGCCATTCTGCTTGAGCTTCAATAATATTTCCATTGCCATAATAAAGTAGACCTAAAGCAATTCTTGCGGGCATATAACCAGGATGCTCATTTTTAAGTCTTTTTAGCTCCTCAAAGGCCTTTGAAATAAACCCTTTCTTGGTATAGGCTTTGGCCACTTTAATGCGAATTTCGAGGTTATCCGGGTCTAATGTGACGGCTTTATTGTACTCGAATAAAGCCTCATCAGCTCTACCGTAAGAAATATACATTTCTGCTAGCTCATAATGCTTTAGAGAAAATTTTCTATTGAGATGCGGATCAGTGAGTCCTTGCGAAGAACTATTCTTTACTTGGTTGTTGGCCTTTTCAAAAATCGCCTTAGCTTCTTCATATTTTCCAATATCGTTATAAATAACTGATAG
>DATGND010000179.1:0-2031 GCA_035306925.1 Bacteriovoracaceae bacterium
AGGTCCGATGTTTCCTAAACCTAAAACAGCTGTTCCGTTAGAAAGAACGGCAACGAGATTTCCTTTAGCGGTGTACTTATAAACATCTTCAGGATTCTTAGCGATTTCCAAGCAAGGAGCTGCTACACCTGGAGAATAAGCAAGAGACAAGTCACGAGCAGTTAAGCAAGGCTTCGTAGGACTTACTTCAATTTTTCCTGATCGACCGTGTGAGTGATATTCGAGAGCTTGTAGATATTTTTCTTCTTGAGAATTTCCGTTGATAGGCACAGACGTATCCTTTTGTTCTAGACATCAATGTCATAAAATGATGCGCAAACAATACCAGTTTTTATTGGAATTGACATCTTTTTGAGAGGGAAAGTTAACTGAAGCTACTGTGCAGCAACGTTCCTTTTTAAGCTCGCAATCATCAACGGAAGACCGCTCATGAGTAGCCCTATATAAAATTCATCGAGTTCACTTTCTATCAAGTCAAAATGAGTAAAGAGTTTCCATGACACGATGCCGAGGCATCCTAGAAATACTGCCCATAGGAAGTCAGGCTCTCTAATCTTCTTGGGAAAGAACTAAACTATCAAAAGAGGGAAGAGGAGAGTGGCCGCAGAAAAACTACCAAGGGTCTTCCACACAAGAACCACATTACCTTCAAATAGATAACTAAAAAGAAGAGAAGCTACTGAAACTAAAACCAATGCGAGATGGTGATGCCAGCTTTTAAATTTATTCTTAATATTTAACATGTCATAGCTCAAGCAAGTTGAAGCAATGAAGAGGAAGGAGTCTAAAGTAGATAAAATCGTCGCCAAGAAGCCAGCAAGCATCACACCTCTCAGACCATTCGGGAGAAGTTGAATAGCAAATTGCAGGTAAGCATTCTGAGGGTTGGCCTCTGGAAGGGCGACCTTTGCGTAGAGTGCTCCTAGTGTCGTACAACAATCAATAAACACCCAAAAGATGATAGAAACCAGAATACCATTTCGTGCAGTTTTCTCATCCTTCGCAGCAAAACATCTTTGATAAAAGTTAGGATCTACTAATGTTGATAGAGCTATAAAACCCCAGACAAAAAGGGTGCTCACTGGTTCTCCACCTGAGGGATCGAGATGTTGAGGTGGTAGTTTATCCATAATCTCCAGAGGAGAGCCTAAACTGATCCATCCAAAAAGAACTACTAGGACTACTGAAGAGACCATAAAAATGAATTGTACTAAATCAGAAAAAACGACTGCGCGAAATCCTCCCCATAAAGAGTAAAGAACGACGATGAAAATACCAATCCCCGAATGAACAAATAGACTTCCGCCAAATAAGGCTTGAAGGAGTAGTCCTAAGCTCATTACATAGGCCATAGGCATGAGGTTAAGAAAATTGAGGATAGCTGTTACTTTCTCTGCCTTCTTACCAATTATTTGTCCAGCTAAATCAGGTAAACTGAAAGCAGAGTATTTCTTGACCTTCTTAACGAGAACAAGAGCGAAAATGAGGTAACTTACATACCAGAAAATCCCTTGAGTAATAAAATTATAGATACCTTTTTCATAGGCTAAGGCCGTAACTCCGAAAATCCCTCCATACCAGGTTGCTACAAGAGTTGCTACGAAAAGAGGCAGAGTAAGTCTTCTTCCCATCAAAAGAAGTTCAAGAGGACTGTGTTGATCTTTTTCTGGAACTTTATGTTTGAGTCTTTGACCATATAAGATGGCAAGAAAAGTGATAATCAGAACTAAAACAAAAAAAAACCAATCTAACGGAGTTAGAAACTGGTATAATGTATCTTGAGAAATCATAGCTAGATTATATATTTTACTCTATCCTTTTGACTATGAAATACGTTTTATTCGCTATTCTCCTCTTGATCTTTCTACGCATTGATATGTTCATCGGTGTAGTAGAAAGAGCTTGGAATAAAGTTCCTCGTCCACAAGGGACAGAGGTTGTAGTGGAGCCGATTGAGACACCACCAGTTTCAACTTTTTCTGTAGCTGGTTTGCAGGAGGATCAGATTTCTCAGTTCCGTCTTTTGATGAC
>DATGND010000180.1:0-2565 GCA_035306925.1 Bacteriovoracaceae bacterium
AAATTCTTTCTGGTGAGTTAACTAAGAGAGTTCAGCTTAAACGTCTTCTGGCTGCCTTAAGAGGGGAAGTTGTCGTTAAGAAAAAAGTTAAGAAAACTAACCCTGAGGTGACTGAGCTTATGAAGGCCCTTAAGGCGCAGATGAAAAATCCTAAGCTTAAGGCCCATGCCCAGGCGATGCTTAAAGAACTCATGCAATAAATACTTTCTAAAAGCCCCGGTTACCCGGGGCTTTCTTTTTGGCACCTGTTTTGCTCCATTATCTCTATAAGGACCCACAATAGTCGGCTACAAATCGGAATTTTAGTGACTTGTGTGGTTGAAGGGGGATAGGAAAATGAAAAAGTTTTGGACAGTTGCAATCGACTATCTAAACTTTAGACACTCAGTAGTAGTAGCTTGTGTTTCAGCTGCTGCAATGAGCGCTTGGGGTAATTCGGCTTCTATTAAGCGTGGTCCAGCGAGCTATCTTCCTGATGATGATATGATTGTAAAACCTATTGATAATGAAATAGGTTTCTATCAGAAATACGTTGCTTCTGATAAATCTGAAGAAGTTTTACGTTCTCGTAACCAAATCCAAATTTGGCACAATAACCAAGTCTTTGCTGAGCAGTATGGTTTTGATTCAACCAGCTCTCAGTCCATCTATTATGTTCCAACTCCTGAAGAGAAGTGGGAATATTTCCAGGATCGTTATATGCGTTATTTAAAGCGTCGTGGAGAGCAGCCTTTTAAAGATATGCCAAAAGATTGGTATGCTGACTTTAGAGAATCCAGACGTGTAGATACAATTGATGAACTGGAAAGTGAGTTCAAAAAATCTCACAGCAAGAGTTTGATCTCTGGAAAAGAACTTCCAAAAAATCTTCAAGCGAAAGAAATTTCAGTATGGGGAAAAAATAAGTTTATTTTTCAACCACGCCTTGATCAAGGTCTAGTGATTGTTGGAATTAAAAATAAACTTGTTCATGCTAGAGCATGGGTAGGTATTAACGGTAAAACAGAGATCAATATCAAACATGAGCTTGATTCGATTGGTTTCAGAGCTATGTTTAACTATGAAGCTGATACTGGTGAGTATTTCACTTCACTGGATCAAGAGCTATCACAAAATCTTAAAGCTAGATTTATTGCATCGAAGAGACCTGATAGAGATGAGCAAGATGAGAGATTGATGCTGCTTTATGCAAAAACATTTTAATGGCTTCGATCATCTCTTAGGGGTAAAATAAGAAAGTACTTTATCTTTCTTCGCTCTTATCCCTGGGAGTTTGTCATGAGTTTATTTGAAAGTTCTTTTTTTCAAGATGCCTACGCACAACTAGAATCTGCCGCCAGTATTATGAAGATGGATCCAAATATATTGGAACGTTTAAAATATCCTAAACGTGCTTTGCAGGTTTCAATTCCTATTCGACTTGATGATGGAACAGTTAAAGTTTTTGAAGGTTATCGAGTTCAGCATAATCTTTCCCTAGGGCCAGGAAAAGGTGGCGTTCGTTTTCATCCTCATGTTTCTCTATCTGAAACAGCAGCTCTTGCTATGCTCATGACTTTTAAGTGCGCCTTAGTAGGCCTTCCTCTTGGAGGAGCGAAAGGTGGAATCAAAGTTGATCCTAATGATTTATCCCGTGCTGAACTTCAAGCTCTCACGAGACGATATGCAACGGAAATTGCCATGATTATCGGTCCAGATAAAGATATTCCGGCTCCAGATGTAGGAACCGATAGCCAAACAATGGCATGGCTCATGGATACCTATTCTCAACTTAAAGGCTACACTGTCCCTGGAGTGGTAACAGGTAAGCCGCTTGCCATTGGTGGTTCTCTCGGTAGGGTTGAAGCCACAGGTAAGGGAGTTGTATTTTGTGTGAACTTTGCCTATGAAAAACTTGGAAAGCGAGTGGATAGAAATACCACTGTGGCCATTCACGGTTTTGGTAAAGTGGGAATTCCTGCTGCTCAAGAGCTTTATGATCAAGGTGCCGCAGTAGTGGCAATCTCTGACGTTTCAGGCGCCATTTATAGTAAAGATGGTTTAGACATTAGAAAGTGTGCCGAATGGGTAATGTCTGGAAAATTTTTAAAGGATTATCCGGGTGCTCAGCATATCACTAATGATGAATTACTAGAGATGGATGTGGATATTCTGATACCTGCTGCTATTGATGGTGTGATCACTAAGGACAATGCTGATAGGATTCGTGCCCGACTCATTGCTGAGGGAGCCAATGGGCCAATAACTCATGAAGCGGCAGAAATTATTACCCAAAAAGGTCAGCTGATCATTCCTGATATCTTATGTAATTCAGGAGGGGTGATTGTTTCTTATTTTGAATGGGTTCAGGGGCTTCAGATGTTCTTCTGGGATCTGGAAACAGTTAATACCAAGCTCTATGACATTATGAAGAATGCTTTTCATCGTGTTTGGGAATGCTCGGAGCGTTACAACATCAGCATGAAACAAGCAGCTTTTGTGGCTTCTTTAGAGAGACTTCAGAGTGCTATGAGAGTGAGAGGCATGTTTCCGGGCTGATCTATTTTTTAGATAGACGAATTCTTA
>DATGND010000181.1:0-3935 GCA_035306925.1 Bacteriovoracaceae bacterium
CGGCCGCGACGATAACGTTCTTCTTCAGCCCTGTTTCAGGATCGATATCTGGATTCTCTTTGAGCTTTTTGGTTTCACCAAGATGAGAGTAGAATTTTTGGTTAGCAAGATCTCTTACGGCACAGGTATTAAAGATCACCAAGTCTGCTTCTTGCTGATTTTCCGTACGGGTAAAGTTTAGGCCACTTAAATGTGAAAGAATTCTTTCAGTGTCATGATAATTCATCTGACAACCGTAAGTCTTAAGCCATACTTTTCTTGGTGGGAAATCGAGCTCCCCTACTTTGATGATATTTTCGCTACTCATAGCGGCGAAATATAGCAACAGCCCCGGAATATGTAAAACCTAAAGCACACCCAATTGCACCGCAACATAGAAGCACAGATTAAATAAAAAGTGGATAAGAATAGGACTGAGGATAGAATGGCTTCTCAGGAGTGCCTGACCACAGATAACCCCTAGTACAAAGGTATAGAAAACCTGAAATCCAACAAATGGAATATATTCAGCAGGAAGAACCCGTAAAGCAATCAGGTGGGAGAAAGCAAAAATAGCGGCCACTAACATAGAAGTAACACGCTTGCCCCCCAGGCGCTTAATGAGAAAACGCTGGAAAGTTTGTCTAAAAATAAGTTCTTCCAATACGGGAGCAAAGAGGAGCAAGTGCCACTCAAGATTAGTCACCAGACGGAAAGGAACAGGCATTGACCAGAACCAGGCCGCGGCGATACTGAAAAGGGCCAAAAATATGGCCTGAGTGGTAAAGATGGTGAAGTTTCTAAGTCCTTTCCACTTAAACTTCCAAGGAAGTTTGAAGAAAAAACAAATAACCAAAGCGAAGGCCAGATCAAAAACGTAGGAAAAAGAAATTGTCGAAGGTAGCTCATGCCAGGGAAGTCCCCATGAGAAGGCAAAATAGAGAATGATTAAAAAGAAAAAGCTTATCAACGGATTTCTCCCACTGAAGTTACTTGCTGCAACAATTTAATTATTTCATCATAAAATAGTGGTTTTGTAAGCTTTATAATTTGATGAAAGCTTGGCTCAGTCTCATGCCCATGACCGAGGTTCTTATCATTGTAGACCACAATGCGAAGGCTTCCATCTTCCAACATAAAGTAATTAATATCCAAATTAAAGCAAATAAGCCGAAGGAGTCTTTGCCCCATTTCTGGATGAACTCCGGAAAAAAAGGCGGCCACCAAAATTAACTCCGGATCTGCGGCAACTTTATTAAGGGCCCCCTCCAGGGTTTTAAAACTTGCTTGAATCCACTGGAGTGCTCGTGTTTCAGCATTAATATCAGCTTCGCTGGTCTTCCTCATAAAATCATAATGGGATTCAATACTTGATTTTACGGCCAGATGAGCACTTAGATTGAAAAGGTCCTTGAGCTCCTTATCATTTTTATGATTGTAAGCACTGACCTTCCCTTCTTTAGTGAAAATAAGTTCTTTATTGTTCCAGATTGTCTTTGTTACAGTTTGGCCATTGAGTTCAAGGGCCACCTTTCGCTCTTGTGAATTTTTTAAATCCCAATTCCAGGAAAGCGCTGTCCAACCTGAGTCTTGAAAAGGCAATTGGGCAAAGTGATCCTTGGGATTCTTCAAAAGACGCTTAAAAAAATTCATTTAAATTCCAAAATATTTTTTTATTTCACTCCACTCAGAACTTACCAACATAAGTTCTCTATCTTGAGGTCTTATGAGTCCCTTGCTTTGTGCTTCATCGAGGAAACTTACAAGATGATCAAAGTAATTATTGATGTTTAAAATCGCAATAGGTTTGTTATGAATCCCTAATTGCTTCCAGGTCAATATTTCAAAAAGCTCATCCAGTGTCCCCATACCGCCAGGAAAGATTAGGAATGCGTCAGAAAGCTCATACATCATTTTTTTTCTTTCATGCATGTCTCTGACCACATGAAGCTTAGTTAATCCCGCGTGAGCAATTTCTTTTTTCATCAGTCTTATAGGAATGACGCCGGTCACTCTTCCTCCTAAGCTGGAAAGACGGTTGGCCAGATCTCCCATAATACCAATCCCTGCTCCACCATAGACCAGTTCTATTTCCTTTTGATGAAAATCATCCATCACTTGGTTCACATGATCTGTTACTTGTGGGTCGCTACTCTTTCCTGAACCACAAAAAATACAAATTTTCATTATTACCTCAACCCACGAAAACGAAATAAAAATATTTCTACCACTAAAAACACAGCTATCAGAATGTAAAACCCGGCTGTTTTCCAGAAGAGCCACACTCCTGTTTCTGTTTTTAGTGCAACAAAAGTCATCAATACACTATGAAAGATAAAGAAGAAAGCAAGGTGCTTTTCAAATTGGTGATAGAACTTTTCAGGGAGTGGTGTTTTAGATTGCAGGTCCGTTATGATCTCAAACATTAAACTCCGTTTTTTGATCTTATAAACCCCCAACACTCCTACCATAACAACACTTGATAAAGCTGGCTGTAACTTGAACCATACTCCATCTTCTGCAAGTACACCCAGTCCACCTAAAAAAAGAATCAAAGAAAAATTGAGAAGTGAAAAACGATGGATTTTCCCAATAAATAGTTTTTCTCCACCGATTTCAATGATAGCAAGAACGATTCCTCCCAACAGTGCGATTCTAGGAGGATAGAAATACTCAAGCCCCCAGTAAGCGAGGGCCGGTAAAAATGATAATAAGAAAACTGGTTTTTGATTCACTTAGGTAGTTTAAGCAATATTTCGTATTTTTTCTTCACAATAATCCAGATATTTCTGCTTAAAACTTACTGGATCAAGGATTTCAACACGTCTACCTAAACTGAGAAGCCACTCAAATAAGTGAGAACAAGGCTCGACATAAGCTGCCCAGATAAGATCACCATTAGGATTTTTCACCATACAAGGTTTTCCTAGGAAATGATAATCTGGAAATAAATTAACAGAATCAGGATCGTGAATTTTTAAAATCAATCTTGTTTCCTGATCATTCATGGAACGAATAGCTGTTATAAATTCTTCCACTTCAAAGTTTGAAACCCTGCCACCACCTTTTTTAGTGCTGTGACGATGAGATTGAACTTCTTTTAAAGAGATCGCTGTAAGACAATGATCCACAACGTCCTCTGCTATCAAGCAAAGATCCCCTTCTAAATGAATAATTCGATTGGGATAAAGATGAATCTCTTTAAAAGCAGTTTGAACATAGCAGGCCCTTTTCTCTTCTACGCAAAGCTGGAGAGCCTGAATAAGTTCTGAGTCCAAAGACATAACACTTACGACTTCTGCCTCAGAATAGACTGCTTCATGATTGTTAAAAGAAGGAACATTATTAACAAGATTTCTCTTCAGTTCACTCAGTGGAGAATCTGCTTCGATATCTTGAAATAACTCTCTTAGGGCCTTCCACTCTTCATAATTAAGAGGAAGAATGAAATGCATCTGCTCCAGGTTAAACTTCACCCACTCTTGATGTCCTTTAGAAAAAAAGGTGATGGAGCTATCACCACGGGAAACATCGGCTAGGTATTCTCTTAACTCTTCATTTCTGGCCTTCAAAGCTTCGGCCAGTTTACACAAAGGCCACTCTTGCGTTTGCTGAATTAACTCAACTAATTCATTCCACATCTGCAGGCCGGTAAAACGTTGCGAACTCATTCGTTCAGATCCTTTTTTAATCTCTGACCTTTCTTATCGGGTAAAAAACCTGAACTCTTTAGTGCAAAATATAAATAAAGGGTTAATAATAAGAGTATGATTTTAAAGACTTTAATGAAAAATCCAGTTCTTGTTATGGGTCTTCTTCTCTTCGGGCTCTTTATTCACCAGGTTGCTCAGAAAGAAGAATGGGGCATTTTTGCTAATAAGAAGCTCATTCCTACTTCCTGTTCAGCAGCTCTTGTTCGCATTGAAAAAAAGATTCCTTCAAATTGGAAAGTAGAA
>DATGND010000182.1:0-5904 GCA_035306925.1 Bacteriovoracaceae bacterium
ACTTTAACGGCCTTAGAAAATATTATTCTGCCTTTGGAACTTTCAGGAGTAGCTGAACCTTATGAAAGGGCCCAAGAACTCATTGATGCTGTAGGCTTATCTCATCGCGCTCACCATCTTCCAAGTCAGTTATCAGGAGGAGAGTGTCAAAGAGTGGCCATCGCTCGAGCTTTGAGTATTAAACCTCGTATTCTCTTTGCTGATGAACCAAGCGGAAACTTGGATGAAGAGACTGGAGAAATGGTGATGAACTTACTCTTTGAGATGGTCAAAGACACTCGCACCACTTTAGTTCTTGTGACTCATGATTTAGAACTCGCTCAAAAATGCTCTCGCATTATTCATTTAGAGCATGGGAGTATTGGGTGATTTTTAAATTTTTTACCATTAAAGAATTTAAAAAGTTCTGGCCTTTTTATGGGCTGGTTGTTTTCACCGTTTTACTAGGTACATTAGGTCTGTCAGGAATTTCTCTTATATCTTCTAAGGTCCAAGGAGAACTTAATGCTCGCGCTAAGGAACTTCTTACTTCTGACTTTGCTCTCAACGCCAGAAGAAATTTTACTGAGGAAGAACTTAAGTTTATTGAGGATTTAAAAGAAAGGTCTGAGGCCTCCTATAAAGTTGTGGATATTTATTCCATGCTTACTCTGGAAAGAACGAAGGATACTCGACTGGTTGAGGTGAGAGGAATCGAAGAGGGGTTTCCTTTTCATGGTTCTATCCAAGCTAGTGAGCCTTTGACGGCTACAGGTCTTTATATCTCAGAAGACTTGGAAAGATTATGGGGAGTCACTAAAGGGGACACGGTTCTATTAGGAGAGCTTTCTTTTCAGGTGAAAGACATTATTCGTAAAGATAGCTCTGTGGGGCTTCGGGGTTTTTCCTTAGCACCAAGAATTTATTTGCCATTAAAAGATCTAGAAAAAACAGGACTCCTCAAGTTCGGGGCTACAGGAAGTTATGCTTACCATTTCCTTTTTCCTCGCTATACCAAGACTCATTTAGAGAATTTAAAAAAAGAAGTTTTCAGAAAGTTTACTGACCCAGCATTAAGAGTATCGTTACCTGAGAACTCAAGTGGCCAAACAGCTCGAGCAGTAAACATGCTCACCAACTTCATGTCCTTGGCCGCCTTAATAGGACTCATTTTATCTTTGGTAGGAATCTTTTATCTTTATCAATCCCACTTTGCAGCAAGACTTAAGGATTACTGCTTACTTTATCTTCATGGTCTTTCAAAGATAAAGTTAATTACCTGGCTAATACTTCAGTTTACGGTACTGTTTACCTTTGTGATGATCATCCAGGTTTCATTTTTTTCTACTGGCTATCATTGGATTAGACCGCTACTTGAAAGTAACCTGGGGCTGGATTTAGGGGAGAGTATCTCTTTAGATGTTTTGGTTTTCCAAATCCCTTTTCTTTATGCTCTTTCCGTTTTAATTCTTGTTCCTTTACTCTTAGGACTTCTTAGAACTCCCATGGGGATTAGCTTAAAATCATCCAAAATAGTTATGGGGCAATTTCGCTACTATGACTTTCTTCCTTTCATTGTGTGTTTGTGGTTTTTTTCCTGGAGTTTGAGCGGGTCTTTACGTATCGGAAATATCTTTTTTGGCGGACTCCTTCTGGTCTTCCTTGTTTCCTCTCTCATCGTAAAAGTTTGGCAATGGTCTATTTTGAAAGTACTAAGCCCCAAACATTTGCGCTTTTTCTCTCTGGAACTAGGAGTCGCACTCAGACAAATTGCTCGCTCCGGTCATAAATTAACTTTTTCATTTCTCTCCCTTTGTTTAGGAGCAACACTTATCTCTTTAATTCTTCAGCTCGATATAAAAGTGCAATCAGAGTTTGAATTAAAGGAAGAAAAGCCTGCACTCTTTATCTTTGATATTCAAGAAGAGCAGATAGAAGATCTTTTAAAAATAGCAGAAGATCTCAAGACTCCTCTGGAAGCTGTCACGCCGATGATTCGAGCACGGCTAGAGACAGTTAATAATCGTCCCTTTGAAAGAAAGAAAAGGGACATTAAACTTCGCGAAGAAGGGGATGAAGAAGCGCGGATTAGAAATAATGCTCTTAACTTAACAAGTAGAGATTTTCTTTCTCCTTCCGAACGCATCATTAAAGGAAAGGATTTCAAGGAAATTAACACTGACAAAGCTCTCGTCTCTCTTGAGTCCCGTTGGGCCCAAAGAATGAATATCAAGATTGGAGATGAGTTAAAGTTTGATATTCAAGGTGTAGAGTTTGAGGCTACGGTTGTTAACTTAAAAGAGATCAAGTGGACGAGTTTTTATCCTAATTTTTTTGTTAACGTTTCTCCACCACATCTTGAAGGGGCTCCACGAACTTACCTTGCCATTCTCCCTCAAACATATAGTGAGTTAAAGAATGATTTTCAAAGAGCTGTTCTTCGAAAACTTCCGAATATTTCTTTTATTGATGTAGAAAATCTTATTGAGCAGATTTGGCGTTTATTTTTAAAATCCAAGGTGGCCATTGAATTGATTTCTATTCTTAGCCTTTTTGTTGGCTTAGTTATTCTCTATGGACTATGTCACGATCAGGTCTATCGACGTTACTACGATCTTGCCCTATTTAAGGGGCTGGGAATGACTACAGGACAGGTAAGAAAATCTCTGCTTTTAGAATTTGGTCTTCTTTTTCTGATCTCTATTATCACCGGTCTTCTTCTAGGATGGTTTATGGCCCAGGTTATTTCCCAGGAAGCTTTTAAACTTAGCTGGAGTATCAGTGTTGAAAGATTAGTGATCCCAGGTGTGATACTCATCATTCTTTGTTTGGCCACTATTGTTGTAAGTTCCTATCGCGCTCTAAAAGGGCAGGCAAGAGACCTTTTATCGGAGAATTAATCGATTTTTACTTTGCTAAAACTGTTTAAATCTTTAGAATGGGCCCATTATGGTGGAATTCAGTGAAGCTGGTTTAATAGCCTTTTTTTCTCAGTACGCATACGAGCCTATGTATGTTTACGGCTTTATTGTGGCATTCATGTTTGCCAGCTCCTTTGGTCTACCTATTCCTGAAGAATTAACTCTCGTTTCTGCAGGGTTAGTTGCTTATATGGCCCATAATCCAGACCTTTATCCACCGCCTTATGAAGGTGCAGTAGGAGTTAATGTTGTTACATTAAGTCTTGTTTGTTTTTTGGCCGTATTAATTTCTGATATAACCGTCTACTTGATTGGAAAGTTTTTTGGTGCACACATTATTAAGACCAAGTTCTTTCAGAAGCAGGTTGCAGGTAATGGTTTTGATCGTATTAACTCCTGGTTTACTAAGTACGGGCCCTTGGCCTGTGGTATTTTCCGCTTCACTCCAGGGCTTCGCTTTCCCGGTCACATGAGTTGTGGTCTTTTCGGTATTCCTCTTTGGAAGTTTTCTCTCATTGATGGAGCAGCTGCTCTTATTTCAGTGCCTACCCAAGTTTATTTTGTTGCAACTTATGGGGATCTTATTTTAGAAAAAATTCGAGAGTTTAAAGTCTATGTTGCTATTGCTCTTGGAGTGATTTTCCTGATTTGGTTGTTGAAAAAGATTTATATCAAGCACACAAGTAAAAACGCTTAAAGAAAGATTTCACAAACTTCTTCAAGTTTTAAAGCAAAATTTTTTCTAAACTCTTGAAGAGAATCATAATTAAAATGAACTCGCTTTTCTTCAGAAGTTTTTTCCATTTCTAAAGGTGTTTCAGACCAATCAATCTTGGCAAAAATGAGAATAGTCCCGTGCTCCGGAGCGAGTTCTTTGGGCTCAACTCCTAGGGTGTAGGTAACTTTTAATCCCCCCTTACTTCCCAGACTTTTAGCAGCGCTAATGAGGTGAGGTCGTACAGAAGGATTCTTGATTTTAAGAATTTCCATACTATCTGTTTCCATACTTTGGGCCCCCCATTGCTTAGGACCAATTTCTTGGGTATGAAGATTCTGAGACTGAGTGGTTTCAAGATAGCGATAGAAAAAATTATTAAGTGTTTCTATGAGATAGTCTAGAAGTGCCTGAGAGTCGGAAAAGTGAGAGACAATTTTTAATTTCTGTTCTTCAATTTTTTTCTGGTCCATTTAGCACACTCTCATAGTTTGATTGGATTTTATAAACCATTAACTCAAACAGAGGCATCAATTCAACTTTATCTTTTTGCTCACAAATCTGCTTTAAGTTATTTAATATAATTTCTTTTTCTGCGTTAATGTCTTCATCCACTTTTTGAATAGCGTGGAAATACTGCTCAGCAGTCCAAGGTATTGGAGCTTGAGGATCACGGCGCAGTTGGTAGACTCGTTCTTTGAGTTCAGGGTAAATGAGACAGAGCTTTTCTGTCACAAAATTGATTTGCCCATTGAGAATATCTAAAAAAGCGGGCTTTCCACTAGTGACCGTAGAGTCAACAATGTCATCGGCCATCTGAAAGATAAGTCCGATTCTTTCTCCAATGTCAGAAAGCATTGGGATATTATCAAATCCAGCAAGCTTTCCTGGAGTGGTGAGACACCAGCGGATAAGGCTACCTGTTTTCTTGATAGCAATTTCCCTTAGCTCTTTTTTGGTAACGAAGTCTTTTTTCTTGAGGGTGTACTGCAGCCACTCACCATCCGCAAGATCCTGAATCGCCACTGTTAAATCGATCAAGATGTCTTGCTTATAAGTAAGGGCCAGTTCTTTCATAATAGTGGCAAGAACATAATCCCCTGCAAGAATCGAGGTGGTATTGTTATGGAGAGCATTGAGAGTGGGTGAATTTCTTCTAGTATCACTGCCATCAATGACATCATCATGAATAAGAGAAGCCAAGTGAGTGAGTTCAACGGCCCGGGCAAAAGGGGTTAGATCTTTAATTTCTAAGTTGAAGAGTTGACCTATGAGGTAAAGTAATCCCGGTCTAAACTTTTTGCCACTAGACTCCACCAATGAATTTAGCTCATCGGCCAATTTACTAGATGTTTTTTCGGTCATTTTAAGGCTTAACTGATCTAGTGAGGCCTTAAGCTCGTCCATATTCATTTTGGTTATTTTTCCTTATAGAACCCCCAAGATAGGGTAAGCGATTGAATTAGGCAAGTGACTTACATGAAAAGAGTCTAATAAAATCAAGATTTTTAGGGTCAGAATAGGGGATGAATCAGAGTGTTATTTTTACAAACTTTTTAAGTCTATCATGGACTTTTATTTTTGTTTGATATATAAAACATCATTATGCAGAATCAGTTTCTTCCCCACTTTCTTATTGTTCTAGGGCTCCATTTATCTTTGCTATTTGGTGGAATGACTTTTTTAAAGCAGCAGGAAACTCTTTCTAGTCTCAATATTTCTCCCAATAAATTAAGACTACAGATTGCTACACAACTCAAACGTTCAGAACCTAAGCCTCAAGTGAAAAAAGTGGTGAGTGCTAAGAAAACTCCAGTTGAAAAAAAGGCTCCAGAGCCAGAGGTTAAACCGGAAGAAAATAAAAAAATTTCTGATGAGGTGGTTCAAGAGACCATCATCTCTTCTGCGGATACTCAAGCGATTGAGGATATTCGCTCTCTTTATAAGGCCCAGCTTAGATCTAAAATAGAAGAAAATAAATACTACCCTCCAATCAGTCGCCGTTTAGGGCAACAAGGAACTGTTGTTGTTGCCTTTACTCTCTTAAAAGACGGTCATATTATTGATGTGAAGGTTGATAGTCCTTGTCAGTACGAGCGTTTAAATGCTTCTGCTCTTGAAGCAGTGAGAAAGGTAAAACGCTTTATGCCTATCCCAAGTGAGTTGGGTGAAAGTAGAATGGATATCAAAGTTCCACTTAAGTTTTTCACTATATAAGATTTAAAAAGGGATTTTATGCGTCTTATTGACTTTATTAATGCCGGTGGTTCGATCACCTGGATTCTGGTT
>DATGND010000183.1:0-4656 GCA_035306925.1 Bacteriovoracaceae bacterium
CGATTTTTGAGATAGTGGCTTATTAGAAATGAGACGAACATGTTCCGCAGGATTGTCTTTTCTAAGTTCTACTAACTTTAAAATAGCTCCTAAATCATGTCCAATAATGACATGACGGGAAAAAGTTTTTTTAACTCCATCTTCTGGAGTTTTCCTTAAATCTTTAAAACGTTTAATTAATCCAAAGCTCATGGCCAAATCTTATAAAAAAAAAGCCACTCTTGCGAGTGGCTTTTAAGAGAATTTAAAAACATTTTAGCGAATGGCCAGTTTATCTCCAGGAAGAATCTGTCTTTTCTTCAAAATATGCGAATTCGAACGAATAATGGTACTCATTGGAACGCCCGTCTTGCGAGCAACTCCCCATAAACTATCGCCCTTTTTAACTGTATAGAACTCTTTTGGATTTTTAATCAGCTGCCCTCTATTAATATTAGCAGCAATAATTCTGTTATAACTTCTTCTCGCACGTACTCTTCTAGGTGGTTGCTCATAAAGGTCAGCATACATTTTAGCTTTTAGGCTATGATCTTCTCTAAAAGGCAAGAGCACCTGAGTTTTTGGTGGATAGGAAGCTCTCTGATTGAGATTTGGATTAATCTCAGCGAGCACTTTTACAGGAACTTTAAACTTACGGGCAACATCACCTAATGTTGCCTTATATCTTGTTTGATAAGTTTTATAGTTTGTAGCAATAATCTGATCTCGGTGAGTTTGCTCATCCCAATTCACAGCTCCACCAACAGGGATTCTTAGAGAGTACTCTCTATCAGGAGGAGTCTGCCATCTGACAATTTCTGGATTGTATCTTTTCACAGTATCAAAATCCAAACCTAAAACTTTTGCTACTTCATAAAGATCCGTACTTGGTTTTACTTGAATCTCTTCATAATCAAGAGGCTTTTCAAAAGTAATATCGTTGAAACCAAACACATCAAGGTTTTTACCAATAATCGCTAAGGCCATAATCTTAGGAACATAGTTTTTAGTTTCCGGCTTTAGATAACGCCCTTTAGAGATCTGCCAAAAATCTTTAGACTTATACATTCTAATGGCACGGCCGATCTTTCCTTCACCAGCGTTATAACCAGCAGCCGCTAGCTCCCAAGAATTAAACAATCCGTGAAGAGTCTTTAAGTAATTGGCGGCAGCGATACTTGCTTTAATAGGATCTCTTCTTTCATCAACATACCAATCAATATTAAGACCGAACTTCTTTCCAGTATAAGGCATGAACTGCCAAGGACCTACGGCCCTTGCCCATGAGCGAGCATGATTCTGGAATCCACTTTCGGCCATTGCAAGGTAAATAAGGTCACGAGGAAGGCCATTGTCGGCTAAGATTTTGGATAGCACTGGAGCATAACGGCCTGAACGTTGGGCGTAGTTATGAAAATGCTGTCTTCCTCTTCCTGTGAAATATTTCAACCACATTTCAACTTTACTGTTCCATACAATAGGAAAATCAAACTTGGTATTTCGTAGTCCTAACTTATTAGCAACCTCAGGGCTTAGTTCATAAATTTTTAAAGGAGGAGTAAATGTCAGTTCATGAGCAGAACCATGAATACAGCTCTGACAATTTGGGAGATCTCTTTCAATTAATTCTTCTTGAACGCGATAATACTCTGCTTGCTCTGATACAGAAGGAGTATAGCCTGCAGTACTATTACTGCTTTGATCTTTTTGATTACTAGCGCATCCGCCAACGATCACTAAAGTTAATAAGGGGAGTAAAGACTTCAGATATTTCATTTCTATTTCCTTCCTATCTTCCTGATCGTCATTTTTAGCTTAAAGGACATTCCTTTTTCCTTATGAGCTCAGCTAATTATTATGTAAGGAGATATTCCAATTAGTTAGAGCCGGTAGTCTCAAGGATGTTTTTTCCTCTCCGACTAATTTGATCCAACTTATTTCATCTCTCAATAATCCCAACTCTGCTATAATGAAGAAGATGCACTTAGTTCGTTTTATTTTGCCATGCCTTCTGTTAATGTTTCAACCTTTAAAAGCGAAGGTTGAAGCTCCCAATTATCATTTTAGCATCAATGAGCTGAATTCTTTCCTCCCCGGCAAAACGATAGAACCAGTATCGGGGCAATATCTGCTTTTAAATAAAAAAGGTGATATTCATTTATACAAAACAGAGATAAGAGCTGAACGCTACCTTATTCCTATCTTCATTACTCTTGAGAAAAATAAGATTATTGATTTTTACGCCAAACTTCCCAGCTACTTTCTTCATGATGTTTTCTTCCAAAGTTTGATTAACCGCTTTGGCAAACAAGACAGCTACAAAATGAAGGATGAACATGCCGTTTATCGCTGGGATCAAAAAGAATTATTAATCCATTACTCCGCAACCTGTACGATCACTTGCTTCCCTCTTTACCTCTCCATTGCCTCACAGCAACACAAAGATAAGTCACTTCTAAATCAATTAAAATTTTAAGTTCCTTCCCTGTTCAAACTTGGGCAAAAAAGCTTTAATCAGTGTGTGAATAACTTTCTTTTAGCCTTTGCAGGAAAAAATATTTGGCGCCATAAAGGCAGAAGCTTCTTTATTAGCTTTTCCGTTTCATTGGCCGTTACTGTTTCTGTGTGGGTCATGGCCTTTTTTGATGGGATGAACTTTCAAATCGAAAAAGCAGTTGTGAATACCAACACTGGGCACTTTCAAATTCAAGAGCAAGGTTACGCTTTCAACACCGAAGCCAATACCCCCCTGCCTTGGACACAAGAAGTAGAGCAAACACTTCAAAAGTCTCGAGCTCTGGCCTATTCTCCTGAATTAGTTTTGGATGCTAACATATCTACTCCAGAAGGCAGCGCCGGATTAATTGCCATTGGAATCATTCCGCAATTTCACTCTAAGTTTCTTCCCATCGCTTCTAACATTACAAGTGGTGAGTTTATCAAAGATAATGAGTACGGTGTTGTTATCGGCAGAGAACTGGCCAGAGATTTTAAATTTAAAGTCGGCGATGATTTAGTTTTAAATTATCAAGACCATCTGGGTGAACTCCGTTCAGAACTTCTCCCGATCAAAGGGATCTATGAGTATAACGCCAATGTATTTCAGAGGCGATTTGTCTATATCTCACAACAGGCTTGGCAGGAATTATTTTTCGGTGAATTTGACGGCTATAAGTTTAACCGTATCCCCCTTATTTTTACTTCTTTTGATAAGGCCCTTCCACAAATTGAAAAACTAAAATCTCAATACAAAGTTAAATCATGGAAAGAACTCAATCCAGAGATGGGGGTTGTTCTAGATTTTCACCATGGGATGGTTCGTCTCTTTTTTCTTATCATTGGTGTTACCATCATGATGACGATTTTGACTCCTGTTCGTATGCTTTGGCAGGAACGTCTTAAAGAATTTAAAATGCTTCATACTCTGGGGCTAAGTTTTAAAAACTTCTGGCAAATTGGCCTGTCAGAAATCTTTCTCATGGTCATCATTTCAAGTTTTCTCTCTACTTTTATTTTAGGAGTCATTCTAAGTATCCAGTCCTATACCGGGCTCGATTTTAGCTTTCTCAACCAGGGCCTTATCATTGAACGAAGTGGCATTCGTCTTCCTCGGGTCATTTATCCTCGAATCAGTGCTGAACAAATTTTAATTACCATCACTATGGTGATCAGTGTTCTTGGTATCAGCTATACCTGGTCCATCTCCAGAACTTTAAAAAAACTAAAGGAGCAAATATGAGCTACCTTCGTTTTTTATTAAAGTTTGGTTATAGAAATATATGGCGAGAGCCCAAGCGGGCCCTCATTATGATTTTTAGTCTTTCCTTTGGAACGGCCTATATTCTGTGGGTACTGAACTTTGCAGAAGCTGGTTCGAAAGAAGTCATGAAAGAGTTTCTTTCTCAATATGCTGGATCTTACCAGTTCACTCATATTGATTATTATCCTGAGGGAAATACAAAAAGGTATAATTCCTTTGCTACAATTCATGAAGATGATATCCCTCAAGAGCAAAAAATAAATTCTATTCCACGAGTTGTTGCTCCTGTCTTTATCTCAGGTCATAAAAAGACTCTCGGTGTTCTTCTCAATGGAACATCTCCTGAAAAAGAACTCTCCCTCTCGAAACTGGCAACTTCTGTTAAAAAGGGTCGCTTTCTTGATCCCCATAAAACGAATGAAATACTTATCGGGCAAAGTCTTGCTAACAAGATTGATGCCCAAATCGGAGATTTGGTTGCGCTTATCGGACAAGCTCAGGACGGCTCCGTGGCCAATGATCTTTTTGAAGTGGTAGGTCTCATTGATTTTGGAGGAGGCGATTTAGAGGATGCTCTGAGTTTTACCACTCTGGAAAGTGCTCAGCTTTTCTTTTCAATGGATTCTCTGGAATACCATCAGTATATTAATTTTGATATGGAACGCTCCCCTCCTGAAGCGACCTCTGATAAATTAAAAGTAACAACCTGGCATCAACTCCTTCCGGAAATCAGCGTTTCCATCCGCTTTATCGATGGTTTTACTAAAACGGTGTGCCTGGTCATTGTTGTTGTGATTTCTCTGGGGCTTTCTAACACCCTGATGATCTCATTTTTTGAAAGGCAAAAAGAATTTGAAGCCCTTAATATCATCGGGGCCAACCGCTGGTGGATATTAGGAACATTAATTGTTGAAGTT
>DATGND010000184.1:0-8455 GCA_035306925.1 Bacteriovoracaceae bacterium
TGTTCATCAAGAGACAGAAGAAGAGCTTGCGGAAGTGGCAGAAGAGTTGTTTAAAGTGATCTACTTTGATTTTCAAAGTGATCTCTTTTCCCAAAGCTCGCTTCCAGAAGGATTTGAATCAGTCATTGCCACTGACCTCAAAGAGCTAAATACTCACCTTAAATCTAAAGATTTTCAAATAGTGGTGTTCAATTACGATGCTCATCCCAAGGCGGTGAATCAACTCTGCATGCAAATAAAGCAAAAGCTACCAACTACTAAGACCGTCATTGTGGCCAAAAGCATTTCCCCTCAAAAGGCTAAAATGCACGCTAAAACACCCTATGGTGCCAATGGTTATCTCGCCCACCCCTTGAATGAGGATAAATTAAAAGCTGAATTTTTAAGGATTTACACCGTCAAATAAAAAAGGCCACTCAAAAAGAGTGGCCTTATTAGATCTGGGAGGTGAAATCATGGCTAAATGATTTCGACATCATCATTCATTACTTTCCCCGTTCCCGTCAACCTTGATATACATATTTTTTCTAACACTGAATACCAATCAATTACTTAAGTGAAAACTTGACTAATAATCTATGCCTTTGAGAATCTGGAGGAATGAAAAAATTACTCCTGACATTTTTAGTATGCTTTAACCTTCATGGGGCCACTAATCAATGGCGTGCCGGATATCCAGTAACGACCCCTCGTGAAAACATCTTTGAAGAACCTCATCATCAGTGGCAGGAAACAGTTGAAAAAGGTCGAGTTCACGCCCTATTCTATCCTGTTACTACCACTAAACTTGCTATCCCTTATTGGCCTTTAAAGGACTTTTTAGAATCCACACCAGATTCAAGAGTGCGAAAGCTTCTTTTCCAATTGGCCAAAACAGTCTCTCCCTTTAAAAGCATGCAAGACATGTATGATTACTTAGGGCTTCATCCTTTCCCTACTCACTTTCAGTGGGAAACACCTAATCCTCTACCGCCATTAAACCAAGAAGATAAGGCCCTTCCAATGGGGGCCACTATTATGAAAACACCTCATGGAGATGGACTCACCTTTAGCTGTGCTGCCTGCCACGTAGGAGATCTTTTTGGAGTGAAAGTTTTAGGTCTTACTAATCGCTTTCCACGTGCTAATGACTTTTTTGTTGAGGGACAAAGACTTGCGCCTTTTATCAGTAGCTTTGTTTTTAAAGAAGCTCTCAATACCACTGAAGGTGATCGACTTCTTCTGGTACAAGCAAAAAAGAATTTAAAATATGTAGGGGCCAAAAGACCAACAGTTCTGGGTCTGGATACCAGCCTTGCACAAGTGGCCCTTTCTCTTTCAAAAAGAGCGGAAGATGAGTATGGATCCAGAACTCCACTCTCCCATCGCTTTCCTCGTAAAAATGTCTTATCTAAGAAAATCGCTGACTCCAAACCGGCCGTCTGGTGGACGTTAAAATATAAAAATCGCTGGCTCTCTGATGGCTCAATCATTTCTGGTAACCCTGTTTACACCAACCTTCTATGGAATGAAGTCGGCCGTGGAGCAGATTTAAAAGAGCTTGAGACCTGGATGGTTGATAATGACGATACCATTAAAGAGTTAACAGCAGCAGTGTTTGCATCTAAAGCTCCTCGCTATGAGAATTTTTTTGGGATCGAAAAAATAAACATTGAAAAAGCAAAACGTGGTCAGGTTCATTTCAATCAAAGCTGTAAGCGTTGTCACGGAACTTACGTCAAAGGCTGGGACCTTCCTCATGCAGATGAACTTACTCCTGAAGAACTCGTACAAAATGCTAAAGTTATTTATCACAAGCAAACTCCAGTTCGAAACGTGGGAACGGATCCTGGAAGATATGAAGGAATGAATGCCTTTGCAGCAGATCTTAACCGTTTAAGAATCTCAAAAACCTTAGGAACAGTTGTTGTACCTCAAAAAGGGTATGTTCCACCTCCACTAGATGGAATTTGGGCCCGCTGGCCATATTTTCATAACAACTCAGTTCCAAATCTTTGTCAGTTACTTACACCTGCGAGTAGAAGGGTAAAAGCTTATTGGGCGGGAGAGGCCATTGATAAGGAAAGAGATTTTGACCAGGATTGCGTCGGCTATCCGACAGGAAGTAAAACTCCTGAATCATGGAAGAAAGATAAAGAATATTTCTATGACACAAAAAGAGAGGGAATGAGTAATTCCGGACATGACATAGGAATATTTATAAAAGACGGTAAAGAGATTTATACTCCGGAAGAGAAAAAAGAACTTATCGAATTCTTAAAGACTCTATAGATATCAATCCATCCCCAGAACTTATTTTCTGGGGATATCACTCACTTCATTGGTGAAATACAAAAAACTCTTTCGAAAATTCAAAGGCGGTCTTCCCTCTCTGGATAGCATCATCCACAAAATGCTCAGGGGCCTTCTCTTTGAATTTCTTATAGGCCTCTGGATAAAAACTAAGAGAAGAAAAAGGCTTATCTTCCTTATCTAAAAAATAAAGATGAAGTCGGTAATCTTTGAACTCATCAGTAAGAGATAAGTCATAATTGCTAAAGAAATAGGCCATCGCTATCTCTGCAGAAAATTCTCCTTCAGAGTGAGGAAAAAGCTCTTTCATTTTAAGTAGGAATTCTTCATCATACTCCACTGACGTAAAAATAAAGACATCAAGACCTACTTGGGTTGCTCCATATGGAGGATTTAAATTCACTCTCTGACAGATCTCTTTTTCAACATTTGATACACACTTAAAGTCTATCTGAATCTGAGCGACTTCTTCAGGGGATCTAATATGTTCTGCTGCAACTTTAGGAATCACTACTGGAGGAGGTGAAGGTGCAGCTTGAGGAGTACTTACCGCTGGAGTTTGAGTCACCTGTGTTTCATAGTTATCATAAAACTCTTCTTCTGAACTGCTTAATTGAAAAAGGATGGCCCCAATAATAACCACAACCGCAATGGCCACCACGATTTGAAACTGAGTATCTTCTTTCTTTTTCTTTACCTTCTCACTTAATTCTTTTTTGGAAGATTTTGACTTAACAGAAACTTTCTTACGGTGAAGATTGATACCTAAGTTGGTATGCTCACGGAGATCAGAAGAATTGAATACTCTTGTTGACTCTTTAGGAGACTCTTTCTCTTCCTCAGCAGGTGTTTTCAGATTAAAACTAGCAAGCTCAAAGTCTTGTGATTCTTCATCACTTAAAAGTGTCAGTAAGACATTGGCCCCTAACCTTACAGGAAAAAAGGAAGTAAACTCTACCCTTTTCCCAGGTACCAGTCTTTCCTCATTAATGAATGTCCCATTGGTACTTCCTTGATCAATGACATAAAATTCATCTTCACCACAGTGAAGAATGACGTGCTTTCGGCTAATGCCTTCTGCATCCAATAAAATGTCACAGCTCTCCCCTGAGCCAATCAGGATCTTTTCTTTATTCAAAGGGAAAATGAGGGGTTCTTGTTGGTCAACCAGTACTTCTAAACGCATGATATTTCAATGATATACTGTAAACGAAAAATTTTAAAATGGGGGTCAATTTCTGCTATTTCCTCATTTCTACCTTAATTTTATCAAGGGCTTACAATTTCTTTTAAACAATAGGAGAGCTGTACAGAACCCTTCTATCTGAATTTTTTACTATTTAAGTCTTTTAATATTCAAAAATTAGCTTTTCATTGTTACAAGGCCCTATTCTTAATTTACAAAAGGCCACTCAATGAAAAACATGATCATTGCTGCAGCACTTGCACTTATTTCCCAATCATCATTTGCTTTAAGCTCCTTTGCTTGTAATGCACAGATGTTTGGAAGAACACAAAATGCTCCACAAAGTTTCACTGCTCCGGTCTTAGCTGCTCAAGGTTTAAATTCAATCCTAAGAGCAAAACATCATAACGATCATCTTTATTTAAACTTCAATCCACAGACTGTTTCTGAATCAAAAGCTCACGTTATTCTAGATGGTCGTTACAGAAATATTGTAATGAATGCTCATGTGAGTATTAAAGAAAAAAACAATATCATTTCTGTCACTGTCAGAGACACTGAGACTCAGAAAATTCAGACAAAAGATTTTGACCTTAACTCAGAAATTGTTTTAAGTTTTGATAATGGTAAAGCGCTCTTTGAACTTGATTGCTTAGCAAACTAAAAAGGGTCCTTTTTTATGCCAACGGTAACGCCACCGAAAAGTACCAATCATCAGGATGACGAACAAAAGAAAAGTCTCCTTTATGTTCTTCGATAATACTTTTTGAAATACTCAATCCTATCCCCGTTCCCTTCCCTATCTCTTTTGTAGTGAAAAAAGGCATAAAGATTTTATCCACAAGAGCATCAGGCACACCTTCTCCGGAGTCTGAAACCCTTATCTCCGCTTTATCACCTGACTTAAGTAAGGAGATCTTTATTTCCCGCTCTGGTAATTCCGAAATAGCATCAAAAGAGTTATGAATAAGATTCATAAGAACTTGTTCAATTTGAACAAGCCTTCCCATGACATATATTTCTTCCTCCGAAACATCCAGAATCAGACGAACATTATTAAATCTTAGCTTCTCAGTCATTAATGAAAGAGTGTTATGAAGGCAAACCTGAAGAGATATCCTTTCAAAAGGATCCCGCTGCCCGTCTCGAGAGATCGTTCTTAATCCATTAATAATAGTCACAATACGATTGCAAGTTTCTTCAATTTTACTAAGTCCTGTGGCCAATTCTTCCTGAGTCAGTTCTCCTTTTAGAGAACGACGCTTTAATTGGGATGTTCTTGCCAGAATAACACTGAGAGGATTATTTATTTCATGGGCCACTCCTCCGGCCATTTCTCCTAGGGAAGAAAGCCTGGAAGCAGAGATAATTTTTGCTTCCTGAAGTCTAATTGTTTCTTCAGCAAGCTTTTCTTTTGTAATGTCCCAGTTAACTCCAATATAAAGATTATCATCTGAAGATCGGCGAACACGAGTGGCAATATAACGAACTTCTTCATCAACAATAATTCGAAACCAAGTACTTAGTGTTTCATAATTCTGAAGGAGAGAGTTGAATTCAAGATGTATTCTTTCAACATCATCAGGATGAACCAGTTTATAAAATTCATCTACGGAACGTGGAACTTGCTCCGGTTTGATCCCGTAGATTTTATGCATATTCTTATCCCAGAAATGCTCCCCTGTTTTAAAATTGGCCTGCCAAACACCCATATCGCTGGCCGCAAGAGCAAATTGCAATTGCTCCTGGGACTCAAATAATCGTCTAAGGTTTTCTCTATAGGTTGTTACGTCTTGAATAAATCCTTCTCCCCGAATAATTTTTCCATTGTGCTTAACCCCCGTACCGGTGGTTCTAAGCCATTTACGCTTACCTGCAAAAGTGAGGGTATCGAGCTCGATATCGTAGGGAATACCTTCTTTAAAAAGTCTCTCTAAACTCTCAGCAAGTATTTCGCGGGACTCTTCAGAAAAGCACTCCACAACTTTGTCCGCAAGCTCTTTTGTCATCGGGGTATAAGGGAGATCAAACATGTCATAAATACCATCTGTCCAAGTGGTCTCGCCTACCCAGCTTCTCTCCCAAAAACCTGCTTTAGCATGATGTTCTAATGAATGAAATCGTAGTTGATACTTTTTAAAAGCAGTAACGTCCATTCCTTCCAGGATAAAACCGTCACCTGCTTTTTTAAGCGTAATTTCAAAATAAAGAGAAGATCCATGACAAGAGATCATTTCAACTTCAACTTCTTTATGGAGAAAAGAATCTAGATTTTCTTGTTTAAGAGGATTTTTTTCGGACAAAAATTCATTAATGCTTTTACCTACAATCTCGTTTTGACCACAACCGCATCTTAAAATGCTTAACCATGCCTGACAGACTTCGACGATCTCAAGTTGTTGATTGAGCACAATTCTGAGTTCAGAATTGTTTTTATTTAATGAGTCCATGTGACCTCTAGATTACTTTTAGATAAGTAATGCTAGACATAAACTTGAGATAAATCATCTTAATTTTTACATTAGAGAGAGCTGATCTTTCAGGGATTTACTCTTATGAACGAGGGCCTGCCAGATCACTTTATCCTCAGGGCTATACTTTCCTGTCATAAGCGTATCATAGGCAAACTCCCCGATGATATCGAGAGTAGCATGAATTAAAGTCTTTAATTCATCGCTCCCCTTACCTGAAAGAACGGCTTCAGAGATCTTACATTCAGCATCTTGCATATGCTTGTAAGCTGCTTGAGTAACCTCTTCCTTGATAGGGTTCTTTTTTAGATACTCCTCCATAGACATACAACTATAGTAGATGGCATAGGCACTACACCCCTTAGGTCGACCGTTGGCACGACGACAGTTTTTAGGAACATCATAAGTATCAAAGACCACATTGGGATCTTGAAGGGAGTAAGGGATTCTCTTATCGTAACCATTTTTTGAAAATGAGAGGTTGTCTGAAATATGAACAAATCCATGAACCTCATTATGTTCACTGTTTCTGATAGCAATAATATCTCCAGGCTGAAGTGCCTCCCCCGCTTTTCTTTCTTTACATAGTGGAGAATGCATCCAGAAATTCATTTCAAAGTCAGATGTATAACGAACTTGGGGAACAATTTTAGCTGCAACTAAAGTGGCATTCCAACAGTTGGGCCCATCTGTTGTCACGTGTTTAAACTGGTAGGCTTCAACAAAGTCCGGAACGGTTACGGTGATTTCTTTTTTACAAACCCCTCTATTACAAACACAGGAAAGTCTTGGGGCATGTTCTTTAATACTCCTTGTCCAATTGGCCAGTGCCATGGCCTCACTATCCAGAACCTTACAGTCTTTTCCCTGAAGAAAGATTCGCTGTCCCTCTCTTTTGACACTCACATGTTGATTGAAGAGATTACTCTGGGCGAAGGTGAATGAACTTAAAAAAACAAAAATTAGGATAATAAGTGTTTTCATAAGTTCATTATCGGCCGAATAAAAAAAAAGAAAAAATTCTTCCTTTATTTCTAAATAGAGGAAGAATTTGCCTTAAGAAAAGTAAGAACTGCTATTTAGAAGCGAAGATAAAGAGCTTACCTTGAGAGAAGCGCAAATGAATCTGGTCCTTCATAGAACCTTGAAAGCTCATTTCAAATTCCAATCCCTCTTCAAGACCTAGTTTTGGTAATTCTGTTTCAACATACATTTTTTTATTTTGAAACTTAACAGAAGACGATGGATAAAAAGTAAAAGTACAAGTGGCCCGCTCATCACTACGAGCACAGCCCAGTTTAATGTCTTGATCTTCTGAAATAAGGGCCATGGAATCTCCTGCGCCCACCACATCCATGAACTGCTGAAGGCGAGATTGATACCCACGCTCATTGATTAAAACATTGGCCTTAGTAGAAGAGTAAAAATAGGCCACCGAATCCCGAGCAGCAAAAGCTGAAGTTGTCAGAAGTAAAAAGAGTCCTAGTAATTTATACATAATTCACCTTTTTGAAATACTTGACTAAACTTAATCACTCCATTTTTCATTGGTCAATGTAATAAATTAACTTACGAGCAAGAGCTTTTTCTATAAACTAAAATGATGAAAAGTACCCGATCGACTGCTTCATATGTTTTTTCCCAAGGAACTCTCCATCAAGGAGGAAATGCCACCATCGAAGTAGTAGATCATCCGGATCTCTTTAAAATTCGCCTGAGCTATTCTTTAAAAAAAAAATTACTCGTTCCGGTACCGGAAAAATATCTAAATGGGGAATTCACCCTGGAACTTCCTCCTCAGTTTAAAGAGGAGACCGGTTATTTAAAGCTTGAAAAAATGAAAAGCATGGACACTCAAAAAGCTAAACTCGTCCATAGCGGAAGAAGGGATTTTTATGAGTACACGGGTGCTCACTTAGTTCACATTCATTTATATAATGGCCGGGGAGAAGCGCAGATTCTCTATCATCCCTCTTTACCGGCCGCGGGATGGGCCGAGGTAAAATTGATGATAAAAACAGAGCTACCCCTTCTTGAAAACTATACTTTGATGGCCGAAATATTGTCTTAAACTAAACTTAATAAGACACTTCAAAGTATTTACACATTCTCCAATCCTGCCATGGACCCTCTAACGATCCTTTTTGATAGTCACGATTTTTTCCCGGAAGATTAATGAAGACTTTCACCGGATTACTCATCTCAACAATCATCCTCATACTGGCACCAGAAAAGTGTTCATACTGTTTTTCATCTTCTTTCCAGCGAGTGGTTCCCGGCCCTACAGTATGTTCATCCCCTAAACTAGAAAGGACTGGGGAGAATTGAAATTTTTTATTACCTGAAAGATGTTCAAAGGGAAGTTTTGAGAGCTCCCCCCATTTTCTTTGGGAGACTTCTTTTTGGGCCTTTTCATAAAGAGGCCTTAACTGGGTAGCTCTTGTTTTATCCAAATTATCTAATAATAAATAAAGAGCTGATTCATTGACTTCCCATTCATCCATCA
>DATGND010000185.1:0-4455 GCA_035306925.1 Bacteriovoracaceae bacterium
TCACGAAATTCCTCACTTCAAGCGCACAAGTGTTGAAGGACATGAGGGTCGCCTGATCTTAGGTGAAGTTCATGGTGTACCTGTAGCTGCTCTTCAGGGTCGTATTCACTCTTATGAGGGACACCCAATGGAAGAAATCGTTCTTCCTGTGAGAGTTTTGGCAGCTCTTGGAATTGAAATGCTTTTCTTAAGCAATGCTTCAGGTGGGGTCAATCTTGATTTCCATCCAGGGGATCTGGTTTTAATTACGGATCATATTAACCTTTCCGGACGTAATGCTCTTCTAGGACCAAACATCGCAGAACTGGGCCCTCGCTTTCCGGATATGAGTGAGGCTTATAATAAAGAGCTAAATGCTATCATTAAAGATGTGGCCAAACGTCATGGCGTACAAATGAAAGACGGAGTTTACTGCTCTGTTTTAGGTCCTACTTATGAAACTCCTGCTGAAATTCGCATGATCAGAATTATCGGTGGAGATATGGTGGGTATGAGTACTGTACCAGAAGTGATTGCTGCTAATCATATGGGCCTTAAAGTGGCCGGAGTTGCCTGTATCACAAATTATGCTGCTGGAATTAAGGAAGAAAAACTTAGTCACGCTGATGTAAAAGATGTGGCAGAAAAGGCCATGGTTGGTTTCGCAACAATTTTAACAGAAACTATTGGAGAACTAAAAAAACTAGGGAAAATCTAATGAGTGACCTACAAGCAAAGGCCCGCGAAGCCTCAACAAAATCACACTCACCCTACTCAAAAGCAAAAGTAGGTTCAGCGGTAGTTACAGAAGATGGAAGTGTCTACACCGGCTGTAACATTGAAAATTCAAGTTTTGGAGCAACGGTTTGCGCTGAAAGAGTGGCCATCTGGAAAGCAGTTTCTGAAGGTCATAAAAAAATAAAAAAAGTTCAAGTTTACACCAAAGATGGCTGGCCGCCTTGCGGACTATGCCTTCAAGTAATGACAGAGTTTGCTGACAGTGATCTTGAAATCACCTACGGTGATGAAAGTGGAAAGCAAACAACTAAAAAATTAAAAGAAATGCTCACTCACGCATTTACTCCAGAGCACTTAAAATAAGTGCTCTTTCTTTAATAGCAAAGGAAAGGAACGAATGTTCCTTCACAATTTATGAACGATGCCAATTTTAACTCTCCTGATGAGTTACTCCGATCCTTAAATTTCTGCGTTATTGATCTTGAAACGACTGGCGGAAATTTTGAAACAGAAAGAATCATTGAAGTCGGTATGGTAAGAATCGAAAACCGTACAATAACTGAAGAAAGAAATTTCCTGATCAATCCTGATAAAGAGATTCCTGAGTTTGTCCAAAAGCTTACAGGGATTAAAAAGTCTGATGTCTCTCATGCTCCTAAGATTGAAGAAGTCATCGATGAAATCCGACAATTTATCGGGGACTCCATCCTAGTGGCCCATAATACTTCTTTTGATGTTCCTTTTATGAACGGAGTCTTAAAACAACTAGGTCGCCCTACTCTGGATAACAAAGTCATTTGTACTAACATCATGACCAAGTACATGATCCCGGAGATCATGAGTTCAAATCTTAATTACATGTCTTCCATTTTTAATATTCCTCACTCGCATGCACACCGTGCTGTTGAGGATGCTCGGGCGACGGCTAATCTCCTGTTAAAGTATCTGGAGATTTTTGAAAAGAAAAATATTCGAAAAGTGAATCAGCTCTACTATCCAAGAAATAAATTTGAGCTTGACCGCATTATCTTTGAGCCGAAAGATGGAATGGATAAAATCATTGGTGCCTTAGAAGAAATCACTCGCCCCTGCTTACTCACAGTTAAGGGAGATAATGGAGTGATTCTTTCCATTCTCCCGGTAAAGAACGCCCAAAAGG
The DNA here is from genome assembly GCA_035306925.1 of Bacteriovoracaceae bacterium. GTDB lineage: Bacteria > Bdellovibrionota > Bacteriovoracia > Bacteriovoracales > Bacteriovoracaceae > Peredibacter. Next base: position 1,877 of record DATGND010000185.1, read on the forward strand.
AATTAGAAAACCTCAAAAGCTATCTCGCAGAATTCCGCTGGAGTCAGATCAATATTCGTCTCTGCGGGCCATTTATCGAGGGACTCTTTTTTCTCAATAATAACTTTATTAAAATTCCTGAGGTCTATAGAAATAAGACTCTTGAATATTTACGTACTCATCATCAGATTAAGAAGGTGGAGTTAAAAGAGGACTTTGATTTCATCATCACTCCTCACTTAATTTCCGGACAATTTATTGTATGGTCATTTTTAAATTTTAGCTCTTACACACAGCTTGTTTTTAAATATCCATCCCATAAGAAGAAACTTCATCAGTTCCTCCTGGGGCAAATTAATCGTTTTGAAAACCAACAAAAAGGTAAGCGCAAAGCATTTATTCAAAATGATCTTCGAGATATTTTCTTAAGTATCTTTGCTCAATCGCTAAAAGAGTCTGAAGGGCTTTATTTGAAGATTAAGATGGAAGAGATCAAGAATGAGAAAAAACCTTACCAGGATAAAATAGAAAAACTGGTAGAGACCTTTCCTGATCCCTACCAGTTTCCTTCGAATTATTTATAGTTTGATGGCCTGAAGATCTTGTCCACCATTTCTGCCATCAGCATTAGTTGGTGAGTAAAGAATGATATCAGAACCAGCTTTTGGAAGTTTTACTAATTTCTTTCCATGACCTTTAACTTCAATCGTGTCAGGAAGTTGGTTAGTATTCTTAAGGTTCAGAGTATGCCATGAATCTTCACTACCAAGGTAATCATCAGCTTCGATTGCACCTGCTCCAGTGTGAAGAGCGGCAACCTTAACTTTTAAAGAATCTGTATCAAGGGCCTTCGTATCAATTTCGATTACAGACACTGAGCTTGACTGGAATGGAGAGAAAGCTCCAAGGTAAGTCACAGCACTTCTGTAATCCTCAGCTGTTCCCGCTCTTCCGTTAGAGTTGCGGTGAGAAGTTTCAAAGTTACCTCTGATTTCACGAGCTTTATGAGCATCAAGAACAAAAGAGTAGAAACCTGCACCTACAGCACTTGAAAGTCCTGGTAGGTAATCTGAACGAGTCCCCACCCATTCGTAATCAGCGATATCATCATTATCAGAATCGATGAGAACCGAAATCTGACATGCCTGCCAATCAGATACTGACTCATAAAGCTTCACACCTACTTGTAGGAACGAACGTGTTTCTCCAGAGATTTCTTTGTTGATAACTCTATAACCAGCAGACTCAAGGTCACAAGCACGGTTACGAATATGAGAAAGAGCACCTGGATCTTTTTTACGAGCATCTGTTCCAATTAAGTTGAAAGGAAGAACTACACCTTCAAGGGCCGATTTATTATTAAGAACAAATGAAACTCTTTTTGTATCCTGAATAGTTCCAAGTGTTGCAATAGCAGAAGCCTGGTGAACAACAGCTAGAACCGGGAAGCTTGCTACTTCACCTTCACTAGAGATGAACTTCACAAAACCCTCGAAATTGGCCCTATCTTTTGAAACGATATCAAGAGTAAAGTTCAGGTCTAGCTCTTTGGTTTCACCTTTTTTAATTCTTACAGTTGTTCCTCTTTCAGCAAGAGAGATACCACCATTGAAGTCTGTAACAATACTTAGTTCAAGATCCTCATTAGAAATATTCTTTAGCGTAAGCTTTTCAGAAACCTTGTTAGATTTAATAAGGTTCACTTTACCTAGAGAAAAAGCTCCACGAGAAGGAATTACTTTAGTTGTAAGGGCCTTCATCACATCTACGCGCCCTGCACCTTGTGCAGTTACCGGGTATCTCACACCTGTGTGATCCTTAATGATCTTAGCTGTCGCCATCAGAATATATTTATGATCAAGAGGACTAAGTTCAGGGAACTTCTGCATCATTAGGGCCATAACACCGGCCATATGTGGAGAAGCCATTGAAGTACCGTTTTGAGCAACAGCACCATCACCTTTACCTGTAGCTGCAGAGATAATCTGCTGACCAGGAGCTACGATTTCAGGTTTGATAAGTCCATCTTCAGAACGTGGTCCGCGAGAAGAGAAGTTTGTAATTGTATCAATATATTCAGTACGAGCTTTTTTAATATCACCAGAGAAAGTTACAGCTAACTCTTTTCCAGCTTTCAGAGCTTCTTTAATAGTGTCTCCATCAGCTTTAGCAACCATGACAACAGGGATTGAAAGTCTGTCATCCGACCCACCAGCAATAATAGGTTCACCATCAACGTTGTTAGCAATAACAACACCGATAGCACCTGCTTTTAGAGCGTAATTAGCTTTTTCAGTAAAAGCATTGCCACCGCGATCTACTAGAGCAATCTTCCCATTTACAGCAGCAGCAACTTCACTTGAAAGTTCAGCATCTGCTAATCCAACGTAAACAACTTCACCAGACACCTCTTCACCTGCTTCTAAAATTTTAGAAAAAGAAGCATATGGAGAATGAGTAATAGTTTCTGTTCCATCAATAGTGATGGCCGTTCCCTCACTCATCACGTTGTGATCCATGTAATCAATTCCAGCCGCTACAGAAAGTGCATCTGTTGAAGTAGAAGGAGCACCTACGATGTATGGAGCGTCTCCTGAGTT
>DATGND010000186.1:0-26085 GCA_035306925.1 Bacteriovoracaceae bacterium
AAGACGGTTATGAAGGGGGATTGTTGATTCTTAATCTGGATTTGAAGAATCGTACACATTCCTACTACTTCAAAAAAATGGAATAGGTTTCTAACTGCCTCACTTAAATGTTGATGAGAAAATTTTAGCGCTAATCTGCAAAGATATGTATCTTCAGGAGAATTAAAATACGGAAATAATGAGAGTGTGACTCTGAGCATTTGAAAAAAAAACTCTGAAATTATTATTTCACATTCAGGTGAGGCAGTTAGTAATTTTTCAACAAAATTTATTTTCCAAAAAACTAGTGTTCTATCAAAATCTCTGATACTTTAATGATAAAGAAAAATTTATGTTATGGATGGGTAAATGAATAAGAGAGTAGTCATAGTTGAAGACGAAAAAGAGATTATAGAATCTTTAAAGTATATGATTGAAAAACATGACTTTGAGGTCATCGGTCATGAATCAGCAGAATCCCTTTTCACGGATTTCCAAAATAAATTTTGTGTTTATCTGATTGATTGGAATCTTCCAGGTATTAAAGGAGTTGATATCGTCCGTACTATCCGCACCAAAGATAAGATTTCTCCTGTTTTTATGATCTCTGCTAACTCTAGTCCCGAGCATATCCTTGAAGGGCTTAAATCCGGTGCAGATGACTATCTGGTTAAACCATTTAGTTATGATGCTCTTATGATTAAATTGATGAATGCTTATTCAAAGGTAAGCACTCTTCATGAAAACCTTATAAATGTCGGCTTAAAGCTTATTCCTGAGGCCAATTCAGTTATCAAGGATGGGGTAACGGTAAACCTGACTGCTCGAGAATTTATTATTTTCCAATATCTTTACAATAGACCTGGAGTTGCCAGCACTCGTGAAGAACTTATCAATCAATTTGATAAGGATTTTGATATGACAGCTCGAAATATTGATGTTCATGTTTTCTCTTTGAGAAAGAAAATGAACAAGGTCTCTATTTCCATCGAGACAGTGTGGGGAACAGGTTATAAACTCAGCCTTTAATAAATCTCCCTTTCATAACAAGCAGAGCAACATCAATGAAGGGTGAAGTTAGAAAAGCATACGGAACTCTACTTCGAAGCGGCTCATTTTAGGTACATTTTTTCCTGCAACCACATGAACAGAATTGAAATGGATCTGAGCAGGAAGAAGAAATTTCTTCTTAAGAAATGGAGTGATTGAAGAAAGAGTCACCGTCATCTGCGCCTGATGCTCGGCCTTCTCTGTATTGTAACTTAAAAACTCATCTCCCTTTCCACTTAAAGAATCGTACTTACTACCAAACTGATACATATATCTATAAGTCGGAGTCAGAATAATCCAATCATTGAGATTATAACTTGCAGTTAGAGCAAGATTTAAACGGTCTCCATATTTGACCTTGAACTTTTCTTTTTCACTGGCAAGTGTGAAGTCCTGATCAGTTGGTACTCGCAAATTTTTTGTCATTGGGGCCTGGTAGGTATAACGAAAGATTGTTCCTACTGAAAACTTATCATTAAAGATATAGCCGGTGGCCAGCTCTCCAAAAAAGTCATACTGCCCATCTCCGAAAGCAATATCTTGAAGGATGTCGGGATCATCTTCCATGCCTGTTGGAAGGGTCACGCCAGGATAGAGCATAAGTCCCCAGCTCGATTTATCGATAACTTTGGTCATCGCCCCTAGTTCAATATCTCCAAGGCCTTTACCATGCCAATTACCAATCGGCTTATAGCCAAAGTGGTTGGTGATAACGGATTGAATGGTTCCTTCATTGGCATCGATCATATTACGAAGGTTCTCAGAGATAAAAGCGTTCTGAAGTCCGCCGGACTGATCAAGAAGATCAGCTGTTTGGGCATATGTATTTCCAGCAGTCCTTTTAATTCTCGATTTAACATGAGCTTCATAATAGGTCATCTGTCCATAGAGGGTGACTCGGTCGGTGAGTCCATAACCAAAGCCAAAACCATGAACTTTTACATTCGCTCCAGCATCTACTTTGTATTCACCTACAACTAGTGAGTCGTAAGCTTCCTGAGTAATGTCCTGACCTGGACGAATAACATTACCAATCATTTCATTGAAAGTGCCGGCATCAACACGAAATTGAGCTCCTAGTGGGTTCTCCGAACCGAACTTGTTGAAGTTATTTTTTATTTCGCTGGTTTGGACATTACGGTAACCAATGGCCCTGACGCCTTTTGGAAGAGTTGCCCAAACTTGCGCTAGACAAGAGTAAGAGAGAAGCAGACTTGTAATGGATAAAACAATGTACTTCATGAAAGCATTGTAGCTCTACTGACCAACTTCATGACAGGTGGTGTGTAATTTTGAAATTCCCCCTGTCATTTTTTGTACAACTTTTTAGAATAGATCAAACCGTAATTCTTACTGTCAAAAAATTAGACAGTTTATAAAGGATGGCCATGAGAAGATATTTAATTCATCTCTTAATGATTGGATCTCTTATTGCTTGTGGGCAACAGAGTGAAATTTCTGATGCCATTCCTGCACAAAGAACCTCGGAAGCTTATGGTGATGGGAGACATACTGTTATGCCGATGGTGCTACCTCTTTCTGATGACACCATAGAATCCTTTGATTCTCCTTTCTCTAAAGTTGGATTTGTTCTAGGAGGCTTTTCGAAACTTTTTGCTGACTTGGGTGCCATGATTGGTATGGGAAAAATGCATATTTCTTTAACCCAAAAAATTCCTGAAATCCCTCAGGAGTATATTGAAGATGTTCGCTTTAAAAGAGTCTTTTTATATATAGAACCAGTTAAAGGCCCAAGAGAGACGAGTTTTCTTGATCGTCTTTTCTTTGGAAGAGACAATGTTGATTTTAAGTTTATCAATCGACTGGCCGTGAAGTTTTCTACTGCCAAGGTAAGCGCTAATAGTGATTGGTCTCCCATTGTTGAAAGTAATACTGTTAAGTCAAAAGAATCTCTTCTTATTGATAAAATTTTTGAAGAAGAGAAGACACATGCTGGAATCATCGATATTCGTTCTGCAAAAGAACTTGTTTTATTAACTTTCGATAAAAAGAAAAAAGAGCGCTATCTTAAAAGTGATAAACATGGGCCAATTTATATTATTAACACTTCGTCTCCGGCCCAAACGAGAAAGTATTTAAGAGATCATCCTAAACTTGAAGGAATTATTGAGCGTACTCATATTTTGAACAAATCGATTCTGGTAGAGATTAAAAATAACCACATTCTTGAAGAATACTTTAAGGCCATTCTTGGTGAAGAAGGAAAACATTTAGAATCTCTAGGAGTGGAGTATATTGAGTCTTGTAAACCGCACACATGCTTTGATTTTAATGTTTCGGAGTTAAACCTTTTACCAATTCTGTTAAAAGGAAATGCCATAAAAATTGATGCATTTATTGAAGCAGGTAAAGTTCCTGAGTCATTTCAGCTGAAAGGATTTATTGAAGCGGATATCAGAATGAATTTAACTTTCTAGACTAACGATCAGACCAAAGCGTTGAGCTTCTTCCTTAAGTAGCTTGAGGACTTCTTCTTTACTATAAATGACTCCAACGACCGTTAGCTTGGAGTTAATATCAATTTTACAACCTTCTTGGCAGATAAAGTCAGAAGAGTAAGCTTCGAAGTTTTTGATAGGGTCTTTATTGTTGAACTCTGAATAAAAACTAAAGAAATCAACGACCTTTTCTCTGAGCTTCTCTAATAGTTGCTCATGACTTTCTTTTTGGAGATTATAAGTAAAGAGCGAAGTATTGCGAGACTTACCATTGAAGGCAAGTTTAACCACTCCATTGGAGCGAATCTTCATCGTATTTTGAAAACATAGTGGACAATACATAGTTAGAGTATAATTTTCTTATCCCAAGAAAAAAAGAGGAAAAAATGAATATAGAGTATCGTGATATCGTTTCCTTTGATGGAACTAATTTAAAGGCGATAGTGCGTGAGAATGGTTGTTCAGAATGGCTTATTGTTACCCATGGATTAGGAGAACATCAGGAAAGGCACGAGCATATTCTAAAACTGTTTTCCCAAAATTTTAATATTTGTCTCTATGATTTGCGAGGTCATGGTAAGAGTGGTGGTGAAAGAGCTTACGTGGAGTCCTTTCAGGATTTTACGAGAGACCTTGGAGTGGTACTTGACTATTTGAGACAGAATTTCTCTATGAAGATTTATTCTCTTTTAGGTCATTCCATGGGCGGGCTGATCACTGCTGATTATCTCCAAAATTTTGCCAAGAAAGATTTTTATCCTAAAAAAGTTTTTTTCAGCTCTCCCGCTATTGGAGCGGCAGGTTTAGGGGGACATTTATTTTCATTAGCTCCAGACCTTTTTTATAAGGCATTATCAGTTCTACCAAGTGTTGAACTCAAAGGTATCCTGGATTTGAAAAAACTCTCTCACGACTCACGAGTTTATGAAGCTTACATAAAAGATGAGCTGAATCAATTAAAAATTCATTCACGTTTGTTCTTTGAACTTTTAAGAACTGCTCGGGAAGTTTTCTCTCGTCCTCTAAGAGCAGAGTGCCCGGTTTATTGCGCCATTGGTAGTGATGATCACTTAGTGAACTATGCTATGACTGTTAAATATTTTTCTGAGCTGGAGAAGGGCGTAAGCTTAAAGGTCTTTGAAGGGGCCTATCACGAGCTTCATAATGAAGTAGAGAAGTGGAGAAAGCCTTATTTAAACTATCTGCGTTCTTCGCTGACTGGTTTAAATTATGAAGCGATCTAATCTATTGCCCCTTTCAATGGTGTTATAGTCTTTTAAATCTCTCAATAGGACTTGGGTGGGAGTAGTAGAAGAAAGCATAGACTCTGTCGCTAACAATTGGACTTGAATTGAATTTATAGAGTTTGAGAAGAGCATTCTTGAGGTCACTTGCACTCGAGTATGTAGCGGCAAAGGCATCAGCTTCAAACTCATTCTTTCTTGAAAGCAGAGAAAAAAGTGGCCCAAACCAGAAACTGTAAATACTCATGGCATATGAGAAAATAAATAAGAGAGTCCCATTAGTAATGATTCTCATGTAGTGCCCAGAGTAAAACCAGCTGGTTTTTGAAAGGAGATACATTAAGAAAAGAGCAGCAAAACTAAGCACAGTGGAGACCGCGATTTGTTTTGGAATGTGCTTAAGCTTAAGATGACCTAACTCATGGGCAAGAACTGCAATGATTTCATCATTACTCAATTTATCTAATAGCGTATCGTAGAAGACCACTCTCTTAGCTTTTCCAAAACCTGTGAAATATGCATTCCCATGGGTTGACCTCTTTGAAGCGTCCATCACATAGATCCCTTGAGATTTTAACCCAACATCACTTAATAACTTTTCAATTTTGTTTTTTAATTCTTCATTCTCTAGAAGAGTAAACTTATTAAAGAGCGGAGCAATGACCACAGGATAAAGCCAGAGCATAATAAATTGAAAAAGGGTTAGAATAACAAAGCTAATAAACCACCAGCTTTGTTTAAAGACGCTCATCACTTTGAGGATAATAAAGAGTAGAGGACCTAGGATGAGAAGGGTTAGGATTAATCCTTTCAGAAGATCCAGGAAGAAGAGTTTCACTGTAGTGCGGTTGAATCCATATTTTTTCTCGATCACAAAAGTTGATATGTAAGAAAAAGGAAGAGAAAGAAGACTCTGGATCAATAGAAAACTAAGAAGAAAAAAGATATCTCCTGTTAAGGAAAGGTCAGAAGTTTTTGTATAGAGATTTTCCGCACCTCTAAACGGAAACCAATAGAGATAAAGAACAAGTTGATAAATAAGTCTTGCTTGGGAAAGACGCAGTCTATCTGTAGAATAGAGAATGGATTTTTGATGGTCTTCCATTGAAATCGTTGAGCTAAATACACTCGGCACTTCGTGACGATTTAAGTGCAAGAAATGGGATTGTCGACGTGCAAGGTAGATTTCCCAGAGATGATTGATGATAATGAAAGTTAAGAATATGATTTGCGTATAATAACTTGTAAGGTTTCCCATAATGATCCAAATAAAAAGATTTTTTGCTTATAATCAACTACGAAACTTTTCTTATCTCCTCTATGATGACCATACTGGTAATAGTTGGGCCATCGATCCTTATGAGGCAGATACCTTCAAAGACTATATCAAGAAAATGAATTTAAATCTTGTTGGAATTTTAAACACTCATCAGCATTTTGATCACATCAGGGGAAATGAGAGTTTAATAGAATATTTCGGAGCCGAGGTTTTAAAAAAGGATGATGTTATTGAACTGAGTCCTGGTAATAGTCTTGAATTTATTGATTCCCCTGGGCATACAATGGATCACCAGGTCTTCTTATTAAATAACCTTGAGAAAAAATATCTTTTCTCGGGAGATACGTTTTTTAACTCCGGAGTTGGAAACTGTAAGAATGGGGGAGACGTAGAGACTCTCTACTTAACAACACAACGTCTTCTCTCTTTCCTCGCTGATGACACGTTAATGTATCCTGGACATGATTATTCTGAGAATAATTTAAAATTTGCTGAGCAGTTTGAACCGGAAAATAAGGAGATTAAGGAAGCTCTCTATATTGTAAATCATCAGGATGTAGAGGATCGAGGGGTAAGGACTATTGGTGAGGAAAAGAAGCTAAATCCCTTTTTTGCACTTGACCGTTTAAGACTTCGTTCACAATTTAGTAATATGTCTGAAAAAGAAATATTTTTTGAATTAAGAAGACAAAGGGATAGCTGGTAATGAAAGCGACAACAAAAAAAACAACAACAAAAAAAACCACTACAAAAAAAGCACCAACAAAGAAAGTTACTGTCAAAAAAGAAGTGGCGATCAATCCTAATTTACCTAAGGTCGGCCAGAAAGCGCCCGCATTTTCACTTCTCAATCAAGATGGAAAGAAAGTGAGCTTGAAAGATTTTAAAGGTAAAAATGTGGTCGTCTATTTTTATCCTCGTGCATTAACTCCAGGTTGTACCGTTCAGGCATGTAGTCTTAGTGATGTGAAAAAAGAACTGGCAAAACTCGATATTGTCGTTCTTGGAATCAGTGCTGATCCAGTAGCTAAGCTTAAACAGTTTGAAGAAAAAAAGAACCTTAACTTTGACCTTCTTTCAGATGAAGATCATTCGGTCTGCGAGGCTTACGGTTCGTGGGGATTAAAGAAATTCATGGGAAGGGAGTTTATGGGAATCCTAAGGCAGAGTTTCTTTATCGGCCGTGATGGGAAAATCCTTCATGTCATGACGAAGGTGAATACTAAAAGCCATCATGACGAGGTGATTAATTTCTTTAAGAATCTTGAATAATTTGCTCTTCTAATACATCCAAACGGATCTCTGAGCTAAGGCGATTAAGTAGGGCCTTCAGATCTTTTCGGGCTTCAATAGGGGCCCGAACCTCTATATCTCTAAATTGCCCCTTTAAAGAATCATCTGTAGTGGAGTAGTAGCAAAGACCTTCGTTGGATTCAAAGGTAAAGTAAACGAAGTAAGCCTCGTCTTTAGGGACCCGAAGCAGGCAATAGTAGAGTTCTTTAGTTTTAATATATTCGTTCATTTTTGATAGTTTCCTTGACTAAGATAGATAGTGAATTAGAATAAAATAGAGGCAAAGTCAAAAAATTTAAGAAGTTATGTCATGGAGGACACTTTGAAAATTGGCCTAATACTATCACTATTATCTCTTACACTCATATCATCTTGTGCTTGGTACAAAAATCTTGAAAGAAGCTTAGTTGAAGATGACATTCGTCAGGCCAAAAAAAAGCAAGTCGTTCCTCGCGAAAAATATGAAGAATTGCTTGTTAAGTATGAAGAACTATCTAAAAAATATGATGCTCTAACAACTTCCGAAACAAAATCTTCATTAGTTGATGAAATTCAAGCAACAAAAACTCCTTCTGAGACAATTGATCTTTTCGGTACTCCACCAGTTGAGCAGAAACCATCACCGGCTCCAGTAGCGGCATCTTCTGTTGTTACTGCACCTCAAGGATTAGAAGATGAGGTTAGCCTTTATCGTCGAGGGGTGATTCTAAGACAGACCAACCCTGGTGAAGCAACAAAAGTTTTTCAACAACTAGAATTAAAAAGTGCTCCTGCAATTAAAGTGAGAGCGAAGCAACAGATTGGTGAAATGCTTTTTGAAAAAAAACAATATGATTTAGCACTTCAGGTTTTTGAAGACATCATCTCAAACTTCTCTCATTCGGGAGTCGTTCTTGAGGCTTTAAAGTTTTCTGTAATTTGTGCAGACAAATTGGGGATTCATAACAAAAAAGAGCAATATGCATCTATTTTGAATGATGTCTTCGAATCGCGCTAAAGGTTTGTTGTGAGCAAGAAGAAATCTTTAATCATCATCATTTCGTTCTTACTGACTTCGCATATGAGTTTTGCTCAAGAAGCAGTAGATGAAGACTTACAGAGTCTACTCGATGAGACAGATATTTCTGAACAATTTGAAGACCTTTCAACAGAAGATATTCTTCTAGATGACACTATCTTTGACGAACCTGTTTCTCCTCCTACAGAGACTTCTTCATCGGATAAGAAGAAATATTCCGATGATGATTTGGAAAACTTAAAACTAGACATAGGTGATGAAGGTCAATTTACTGAAAGTAAGCCAAAAGAGACTGTTAAAATAGAGCCTCCAACAAAGTTTGATGCTGGTAAGGAAGAAGAAGACTTATTAGCTATTGCCAAAACAATCAAAGGTCAGATTTCAGATGTCGACTGGAACGAAGTGGCCACTGCTGCAAAAGTTGAAACATATACTGTTGTTCCTAATGATTGGCTTTTTAAAATTTCTAAAAAACTTTTTGGTAGTGGGCACTACTATCCAAAAATCTGGTCATTAAACCCCTTCATCACGAACCCTCACTTCATTGAACCAGGAATGGTTTTATCCTTTACAACGGGAAGCTCTAACCAAGCACCTGAATTTAAGTTGGGGACGTTTACTGAAGAGGAGTTAAACCAAGCTCCTGGAACTACAGGAACTTTCAATCCAAAAGATCTTGATAATTTTGGTGAAGATGCTTCTCCTCCTTGGCTTGCAGAAAAGCAGGCCCTCTTAGAGAAAGGTGTTTACTTCCAATATGCCTCAGATGAAACAATGGACGATCTTATTCAGGCCAACGTGGAGGCACTTAATAGAGAATATGAGCATTATGAACCTCCTAAATACGTAATGGATTTTGCTGTTCCAAAAGAATTTGATCAAGTCGGTTTTGATAAGAACGCAAGAATTTTCTATTCGTTCAAAGAGGGATTCTATCTTTCAACTTTTCTTTCAACCAATATCGTTCAGGATTTTGGTTCAATAAAAAGTGGACCAGACGATAATATTTACTTTACCGTCAAAGATAAGGCCTATGTTCAATTTGATGAGAGTGTAAAGCCTCTGCCGGGTGATATGTTCAGTATCTATAGTGCTGGCGGAAAGATAACTCACGATAACTCTGATAGAACAGGCTATCAGTATTCAATCATTGCTCAAATTAAGGTTTTAAGAAAAATATCTGACGTTTGGGAAATCGAATTTGTTGAAATGTCTGGTTTACCTCAAAGGGGAGACCGGATAACCGCTTACACTCCAAAAATTGATCGCATTACCAGAACTTTCAATAATCGCATGATTGAAGCAGCTATTATGGGAAGTTATGAAAAGGGACAAACCATACTCAGCGCTGGAAATGTCGTTTATATCGATCGTGGACGAGCCGATGGGGTGGAAATGGGGAACGTCTTTGATGTTTATGGTTTCAAAGACAGATTGACGGGAAGAAACATAACCGATCAGCCAACATATAAAGTAGGAGAGCTAACAGTTATTACTCTTACAGATAACTTTGCTACTGCTCTTGTTACTCATGCTACTCGGGATTTTTATGCAGGAGCGATTGCGATTACCAAAACTAAAGAAGCTCACCTAAGAGAAATCGGTGCTAAAACGATCAAGGAAAATGGTGAAAGCGAGTTGATTGGTGGCAAGGCCCTGGAGGAGTTAGACGTAGAGCTTAATCTTGATAACTTGAATGAGGACCTCTTAAAGCATGCTGACTCTATTCGCTTAACAGAAGATGAACTTGCTGAGCTTGAACGTCAGGAGCGCGAGAAGTCAGTCATTCGTGAGTCAGAGCGCGACCTTAAGGCCCTGGAGAGACTTGAAAGAGAGATTGAGCATGCAGAGAAAATTATCAATGATGCTAATCTTGATGAGGATAAGTTACTTGAGTCTCAGAGCCTGGATAGTATTGAAAAATCTCAAGGAAATATCGACCAAGATGCACTCGATGAAATCGAAGAAAACCTTGGTAAGCGTTATCTTGACGAGGATCTCAATTCTAAAGATAACCCTTATGGCCTTACAGAGTTTGATATCGAAGAAATTGATGAATTGCTGAATATCGAAAAAGACAATAATTAATCCCATAGATTTCAAAAGGTACGGCGTACCTTTTGGAATCTATTGCCATCTTAATTCATTTCTAGTTATTATAATTTCAACCGGGATTAGCTCAGCTGGATAGAGTAGTTGGCTTCGAACCAATTGGTCGGGAGTTCGAATCTCTCATCCCGGGCCACTTTTATAAAATAGCACTTTGTTTGATTAATTCTTTTTGTATTTTCTTTACATCTAATTCTCGAATAGATTTTTTCTCAGAAACTGCTAATGCTGCACATACACCTGCCGCTTGACCTGTTGCCATAGAAGTAGGCATGACCCGATAGGAAGAATGGGCTTCATGTGTTCCAGAAATGGATCTTCCTGCCACCAGTATGCCATCAATGTCTTTAGGAATAAGAGATCTTAGAGGGATACCATAAGTTTCTCCCGGCGGAAGTTTTTTTAGAATAGTTCCTTTACCGAGAGGGTTGTGAATATCAATGGGGTAGGAGCCAAGAGCAATCTGGTCATCGAATTTTTTCGCTCCTAGAATATCATCAACTGTTAAAGTATATTCTCCTGTTATCCTTCGCGTTTCTCGAACACCAACGGTAACTCCTGTTTGTAGGAGATAGGACTCTTCAAAACCTGGAACATATTTTTTGAAGAAAGAAACAATTTGGCGAACTTGTCTTCTTCCTTCTGTCTCTGCGTAAGTTAAGTCCCATACATCAACTCCACTTACTTTCGTGATACGAGTACTATTCACACTGACTTCATGTTCGTGAAGAGTTCCAAAGAAAAGAATATCTTCTCTTTCTAGCTCCAGATCTCCTGCAAGACTTGCTTTTCTTATGAGGTCCCAGAGACCATATACTCCTTTTTCCCATTGATCTGGATGGGCCTTAACATAATTTTCAAAAGCCGTTTTAGAAAAATCCCCCATACGAAACATTAAGGACATAGGTTGCACACTTCCGTCATCGCGACCGAAATCATAGTGGGCACCGGCACGTACTGCGACATCTCCATCTCCCGTACAATCCACGATGAATTTCGCTTCAATGATGATAGGTCCGGATTTGGTTTCGAAAACAACAGCTTTGTTTGACTCTCGTTCTAAAACATCTGTGGCCAGTGCATGAAAGATAAAATTAACGCCTGCTTCATTGAGAAGGTCTATCGCTACAAATTTAAAAATCTCAGGATCAAAAGGAACAACATACCCAGTATTTAGAGAAGGGCTAATGGCGCCACCTGCTTTCACTAATCTTCTCACCATCTCTCTTAAGGCCCCTGCGACAGCTGGATCTCCCGGTCCATGATCAGTTGGTGAAAGAGTGAGTCTGTCTGAAACACTTTGATCAAAAGCGACCGACTTATCCGTATGGTAAGACATAAGAGGCATAACCAATGATGCCGTAGCATTCCCTCCTAAGAAGCCATGCCTTTCGGCCAGAATAACCTTAGAGCCACTCCAGGCCGCTCCTAAAGCAGCACCTAGTCCCGCAGGACCTCCACCAACAACTAAGACATCCGCCTTATGAGCAAGAATACCTTGTCGAGGTGGAAGCCAAATTTTATCAAAGTTATCAGGTCGCTCTAAGGCCGGCATAATCAGTCTCACTTAAATGGTTTTTTATCATTTCAATTAACAGCTGGTTAGTCACAAGTGCTCTCTTCTGCATGATTGGAAAGTTCTTATTAATAAGCGCTTTCAATTCATTTCTTGTATCCCAGGAATGATCCACGTGAGCGAGTAAACGACCGGAAGTAACTTCTGATAATGGAGGCATATCTAAATCAAGTTCCTCAATGAAGCCTTCAACTTTACTGGCATAGGGAAGGGGAATAAAAGGAACACCCATGATTGCTGAAAAAATAAGAAAATGGAGTCTCATACCCACCACAAAGTCGAAATGCCCCATCCAAGCGAGGAGTTCTCCTGAGGTATATTCCTGTTGCAGAATACTAGCATGTTGAGCATTGATCATTTTAGAGATAACAGCGTGTCCATGTTGCAAATCCTTATAGTTTCTTTCCATTGGAACAAAAACAATGTGAGCTCCAATTCTTTCGATTAGAAAATCTGCAACATCAGCTAAAAGAGAATGATAATGATTGATATCAATATGAGGAGCAGCTGGTCCTGGCTCTCTTACAGAAAGACCAATGAGATGTTTTTTTGAACTGAGTCCTTCTTTAAGAAGAGCATCTTCAGGAAGTTTTTCAGGAGATAAAAGAACCGCGGGATCTGCAGTAACTACAATTTCTTTTTCTACACCCAAATCTTCGAGAAGAATTTTTCCTTTATTATCTCTTACTGTTATCACTTCAACCTCGTTGAGGATACTTGCCACTAACTTTCGATTAAAGTGTTTATTTAAAGGTCCGGCACTTATAGCATAAACAAAGACTGGAACACCTGCTTCGTTGGCCATCTCTACTTCTCTTAAAAAAAATTCAGCGGCATTATCGTAGAGAATGCCACCTCCTCCTAGAATGAAAACATCTAATGATTCAATCTCATGTTTAATATCATTCTTAGAGCGTTTGCGGATATCGATAGAGTGATCGACCCCATGTCTTTTAATTGTGTCTTCAGGATTTTTGGAAAAGATTGTTATGTGAGCATTAAAGGACTTTTTTATTTGAGCTAACATTGATTGGAGAATAGCTTCATCCCCCATATTAATTCCACCATAAGAGCCAGAGATACCTATTCTTAACTTTCTAGCTATTATCATGAAAGCTTTCCTTTTCTTCCTCTATATCTTCTCGAGCATGCCATTCCTGACTTTCAGGATCATCTGGAGTTACGACGATGCCACTTTCTTCATGATCTGATTTCTTCTCTCGCTTAGCTTGACCCCGTTCAAAAAAATCTTTAAATTCCGGATATATTTTTTCTTCTTCTTTTTTCACTTCCATAAGGCCTCCTCAAGTAATGAGTCTGCATCCTTGATGCCAATGGTTAGGGGATAAATTTTATAGAGTTAGTTGTATCTTATAATAAGAGGAATATACTGGCTTGCGTCAATATATTAGGAGTCAGTTTATGAAAAAGCTTTTTCTCTTTCTTCCTCTTTTAATTTCTACTAGTTATGCTTCAACATTGGTTTGCGAATATAGGGCCGGAGATGCCATTGGTGGCAATAAAATCAAAGAAGTGCGCCAATTGGATAAAAATGGAATCCTTCAATTCGAGCATGGTTCTTTGAAAGCTTGGGTTCACTTTTTTGAAGGGAATCTCACTTCGATGATGATCGAAAGTAGTAAGACTTTCAATTTATCTGCCATTGAGATGGATGAACTGGTTCAGAATGGTCGAGGCCAGTTAACGTTTCAAGATATCAAAAATAATGGAGAGTATATGAGTTTAAAGTGCGAAGTTCAGTAGCATCTTAAATAGCTTATACAAATAAAAAGAGAACCTGATAGGTTCTCTTTTTTTTTGATAAATAACAATGAAGTGAGGCAATTAAGGAGCCCACCAACAACGAGGCCTTTCCTGTTCTAAAATACCTGCCACCATCGTATCCAGTCGACACTGGGCTGAAGGGTAGAAAGTAGGAGAAAGATCCATCTTGGTAACAACGGATGTATCAGGAGTGTCATAGTCCACATCCTGACCTTCTTGAACTTGAGTGCGTAGGAAGATCTTTTCAACTTCTAGAGTTTGAAATCCTCGATGGCACAGATAGATATCCTCGTCGGTATTAAAATGCTTTAAACAGAGCTCTTCAGTGTAAGGAGTGGGTGCTAAGACGGGTGCACTTTCTGGAAGAACTTTAAAGATTCTTTTTATACAGTGTCTTGCAGCGTAGTAGTCGGATTGTCCTTCAGTAGAAGCTGGATAATCTAAAGGATCTTTATTCTTCATAGGGTAGCCCCCGATACCATGGCCAAGTTCATGGCATAAAGTCATAGCAACTCCATCCATCGTCATTCCTTCCATCCGGGCATAGCCACCAAATAAGTATAAATTATGATCGGTACCAGATTCATCAGAGAATGAAGTATAGGAAGCATGTACTACATCAAGGTCCCACCAATAATTTGGTAACTGTGGGGCAGGAGGGCGGTTAATATATAAGGTTGAATTTCTTTGTTTTAGTTCCTCTGAAAAGACTTCGTGGAAAGCATCGCTAACCATTTTGAATTCCATCAAAGAAATTTGAGCATAAGTATTAATAGAGAATACTAGAAAAGATAATAAAAATAATTTTTTCATAAGGACGTTTTTATCAGGATTTGAATCCCTTTCAACTCCTTATGAATTATTTTCAGAAGCCTTTTTTTCTATGACAGAAATTTTACCATTGGTCTCTAAGGTAGCGTATTCGACCTGTTTAATGTCATTAATACCGTTCATACGAAGAGCTTCTTTAAGTTCTATTTCAGATATCTCTTCTTTTTTTAGTTCTTCTTTACATAAGTCACCATTTTTAATGAGAAGGATGGGGCTGCCATTGAGAATCATTTCAATCTTTTGAGATCTAAAGGCTAATTTATCTAAGATGACAGAAAGAAGAATAAGGGTGGTGGCCCCAATAGCTACGGCAGTTATACTTTTATCATTTTGAATAATGGCGGATTCCACTAACTCAGAGATAACCAGAAGTAAAATGAGGTCGAATCTGGATAAATCCCCTGTATGTTTTTTACCTATTACCCTGAAAAGGATGAAGAAAAGAAGATAGATCAAAGATGATCTGATAACGATATCATACCATGGTACTGTTAATTCCCACATAACTTACCTCAAATAGATTGGATGCTTTATTCAAACTAAAGACAAGTCCTGCTAAATCATGAGTTTTTTACATGATTGCTAAATTCCTATGAGACTTAGAATTTTTTCAGGCATTATGGGGCAATGAGATATTTATTGATGGTGCTGTTGATGAGTGCTTTTACAGTTGAAGCAGGAGTTTTAGAATCTCCCGGTAGCTTAGGATTTCTAGGAAAAAACAAAGTTGTATTCAATCTCTATAAACGACAACAGAATTCTAATCCATATTTATATGAAAATAGAATCGTAGGAAGGATTGGAGATCACTGCACGGGAACATTAATTAGTCCTCGTCATGTTTTAACGGCAGCACACTGTGCTTATGACCTCAATACTTCTCGACAGGCCAAAGACCTCTCCTTTAAACCAGGACAAGTAGATAAAGATACACTTCCTTTTAAGGCCATTAATTGGAAGAAAATGTACTTACCAAAATCATTTGATGTGAACCTGATAGATTATTCAACTGATTATGCAGTCATTGAACTTTCTGAAGAAATTGGAAAGGTTGTTGGGTGGGCCGGTTATAAAGTTATGAAAGAATCTCTCTCAGTGCCAGTTTCCCTTACAGGATACCCTCACGACAAAGATGAGGGGACTCAATGGAGAGCAGAGTGCCCGGCCAGTATACATTATGAGGAAGTGACCTATAAGTGTGATACTTTTGGAGGAATATCTGGGAGTGCTGTTTTTGAAGAAACTTCTGGTGATAACGGGCGTTTTATCATCGGTATTCATGTCTATGGAAATAGGACGGTCAATGGGGCAGTCAGAATAACTGATAGTCGCTTCAGGATGATTCAGGCCTGGGTTAATGGCAAAGTTTCACGGGATACTTTAGTGATTCATAATTAAGTAGGTAGTCTTTTCAGACCATCTTTTCACTGTTACGAGATCTTGTTAAATCCCCCATATGAGACAAATTCTACTTTTCTTAGGACTGCTAGGTCTAAGTGCTTGGACCTATGCTTTAACAGGGCCCATTGAGCCTTCTGTTGGTCGTTGGGGAAAGCAGAGACATCTCAGAGGGATTTATACCCGAACTCAAATTAAAAAAGCTTACACGTCAGACCTTAGAGTAATCGGAGAGCTAAGTAATCTTTGTACTGGGACGTTGATTGGTCCTCGCCATGTATTAACAGCAGCTCACTGTGTTTTTAATCAACAACTCAAACTATGGCAAAACAACTTGGATTTTATTCCAGGAAAAGTTGATAGTACTCAGGTCCCTTTCGGTCGTTATGAGTGGAAAGCGGCCTATGCTCCTCTTGCATTTTTAAATGGTAATTTTGATCCGGCCTATGATTATGCTGTCGTTGAGCTTGAAGAAGCTATTGGAGATGAAATTGGCTGGGCCGGAGTAAGGGCCCTTGAAGTAAAAGAAGATATAAAGTCCATTCGCATGACAGGTTATCCTGGAGATAAGCCAGCTGGCTCCATGTGGTCAGTAACTTGTCCAGGAGAAGTGCAAGAAAATAAGGTGATCTATTTATGCGATACATTTGCAGGAATGTCTGGAAGTGGGCTCTTTGCATTTGATGAAGAAACTTCCGAAGTTTCCCATATTATCGGAGTTCATAGTTATGGGGGAATTGACTCCAATGGTGGAGTGAGTATTAACGAAGAAAGATTGAACATCATTAAAGGCTGGCTAAAGGGTATTGTTCCAGAAGGAACCATCAAGCATGAGAATCAGGAAATCTACAGTTATTATAAACTCTTTGCTCTTAATAACTGCACGGAGACTATTGATAGTTATTTCAGCTTTTTTGATTATATATCAGGCTTCTGGAAAAATGATAAAGAGATTAGTTTATTACCTGGGCTGAGAACTTTAATCGGTCGAACTCCCAATACCTTCTACTACTTGTGGGGAGAGTCATATCAGAAAATCTGGAGTGGAGAGAGTCTTATCCTCTATAACTTTAGAAGGATTCCAATGATCGAGAGCCGAGTTATGCTACCCACGTGGGGTTCATGGACGCATCAACTCGACTGCCAATAAGTTTTTTATTTTTTGGAGAAAACTTCTTCTTTCATCACTTTTTTAGCAAAGATAAAAATGATGAAGGCTACGATGATAAAATCGATAAAAGAAGCAATTACTTTACCGTAGAAAATTCCATTATAAGAGAGCTCGGCAATTTCATTGACTCCTGCTGCATTAAGAGCAGGTTGGAAGATAAGTGGTGTTAACAGATCGTTGACAATACTTGAAACTAAAAGATTTAACTTACCTCCGATAATAACCGCAATAGCAAGCCCAATGACTCCATACTGTTTTAAAAAATCTAAAAACTCTCTCAACATAAAATCTCCTTTATAAATAAAAGAATTTCAATTTGAAAAAACTAAGTCAAGACGTATGATGACCATATGAAAATAGTTGTTTTTGATTTTGATGGAACGATCGCGAATTCATTTCCATGGTTCTTAAGTCGAATTAATCATGTGGCGAAGGTTTTTCGCTTTAATGAAGTCAGGCCTGAGGATGTTCCGTTGTTAAGGGAGATGGGAGTGAATGAAATACTCAATCATCTGGGTATCTCCTCCCTGAAATTGCCCTTTATTATTTTCTACTTAAAGTGGCTGATGATGAGAGAGTCTCATCAAATTGAGCTTTTCCCTGAAGTTGCAGGACTTTTAAGTTCTTTGCACTCAAGAGGTATTAAAATATTCATTCTAAGCTCTAACTCTCAAAAGAACGTTAAGCTTATCCTGAAAGATAAGACTGCATTGGTTACAAAGTATTATTGCGGAGCAGGGCTAAAAAAGAAAGACAGCTATTTTAAAAAGATTAAAAACCATTTTCCTGATGCTGAGTTAATTTCAGTAGGAGATGAACCGAGAGACTTAATGGCTGCTAATAAAGCAGGCATTCTTCATTTTAACGTCTCTTGGGGATATGCTAGTAAGAAGGTCTTTGGACAAACTGATGTCATAGATTCCTTCAAGGGTTTAGAAGATCGGATTCTTAGGCAGTTTAATATGAAAAGTTGATCCCTTACCAAGTTCACTTTGAACCCAGATTTTTCCGCTGTGGCCAGTGACGATCTGATAAGTAATATAAAGTCCCAATCCTAGTCCAGAAACTTCATTAGGTGAAATTCCCGCTCGTTCAAAACGATTAAAAATTGTTTCTCTAAAGTTTTGATCAATCCCTCTGCCTTCATCCTTTACTTTGATTAATACGTCGCTATTCTCTTCTACGACTTGGACAGTGATAGGAGAGTTTTCCCCATATTTTATGGCATTAGTCAGAAGGTTCGTTATAACTTGTTCAATTCGCAACTTGTCCCAATAAACATTGATTTCAGGATTTGTAATAATAAGCTTAGGGTCGTTTTCTGTGCTAAACTGTGGGCCCATTCGATTGATTAAATCTTCCACAAGTTGAGAGAAGTTAAAACGTTCAGGTTGAAGACTTAAGTTGCCTGTTCTTATTCTAGAGATGTCAAGAATATCGTTTACTAATCTTTCCAGACGATCGACTTGTTTGACGATTTCAGTTGAAATATCTTTTATCTTTTCACTGGTCAAATGATTGTTTTGCAGTTTTCTAATAGCAAGTTGAGCTCTAAGTTTTAAAGAGGTGAGCGGAGTTTTAAGTTCATGAGAAGCTAGAGAGATGAATTCATCCCGGGCCTTGAGGCTTTCTTGCAGATAGTACTCGTTGATACTACTTTGTTCGGCTCGTTTAAGAGTATCATTTATAAATTTTAAAACGAGAAAAGTAAAACTTAGTCCTAAAGTGAGAAGCAGAAAAGACGTACGTAAAAATTCTATATTTTCAGAGCGAGGATAAAAGTAAAGATAGAAGTCCTGGCCGAAAATACGCATATGCTTTTTAAATTCAAACTCACCATTTTTTTTGTCTTTTTTATCACCTAGGGTGTCGTGGATAATATTTTCAGGTGATGAATCATCTCCAACGAAAATTTTAAAGTAAAAATCTTCTCCAAAATACTCCACAAGACCATCAATGAAAAAATCTTGATAAAGAAAAGGAACAAAAATAATACCAATAAGATTTTTTTTAGAAGGACTAGTCTCATCTTTATATAGTGGACGAAAAAAAATAAAGCCTGGATCAGTTGAAGTTGTTTCCTTTTCAAGGACGAAGTTTATCTTTCCTGTCATGATCGTTTCTGCAGACTTTATGGCACGCTCTATAGCTTCTTTTCTCTTGTTTTCACTTCCTTGGTTATAACCAATAGTTCTAAAAGATTCTGGTGCAAGATATATGACAGGAAAGTAATCCTCGTCGTCGTTTAAAGGCCATACTTCAAAATCAGGGATTTCCTTTCTTATTTCCTTTAGGAAATCTTCTAATTTTTCGTTAGGAACATACCTGGTAAAACCAAGTCCTTTAATTCCATAAAAACGGGAAATGTCTTTTAAATTATTATAGTAATTATAAAAGTTCTTATTATTAATTTCTTGAGTGGTTATAAAGAAGGCTTGAGTCTGAGTGATAATTGTTTCATAGATTTTAAATGTTGAATCAATACGAGAGATGGCCCTCTCTGCTTTAAGATTCATCTTGTTCTGAAAACGTTGTTTTTGATTGTGATAATAGTTGTAAGCAAAAAAAACACTCAGTGATATACCGAGCCAGCCCAGGATCCATTTCAGTATTTTAAATTTTAACCAAGGCCATTTTCCACGCTTCATAGAACCATCCTACATTGATCACAGGTATTCTTAAACCTGCGATCAACAAGGATGGTGTTTTATTTTTTCTAAAGTTTTTTTGCTAAATCGCGAACGATATAACCTACTGCATAGGGAACGGAGTAGGGACGTTGAGGCGTTGCTTTAGCATCATGCCCAAAACCAAGTTTGTGCAACCACTCATGCATCATATTTGTTGTTACTAGTGCGGGAGTGTTTTTACTAAAGTACTTATTATTCATCCAAACGCGATTTGTATTAGGGTAAGTATAGCCCACAACATTGGTACTGTTATCAGTATAGAGTTCAAGATCCAAATCCATTTCATTATCTTTTGACGGACGCAGTTGTTCTGCTCCCTCTAAGATCTTGTTATAAATTTGTCTATTCGTTAAACCATTATTGTTAGCAAACTGCTTCTTGCCATTATAACGGTGATTGAGTACTCGATTTTTAAACTCTTCACTCGCCACGACTTCTTTGATTAATTCTGCGGCTTGCTCAATTTTTTTACGGCCGCTCGCACTGAACTTATAAGTTCTGATATTGGTATTGAACGTGACAGCATTAGTAGGAACACCTGGGTTTTCATCAGTTGGTTGAGTACCCGTCGTGTTAGCTTTACCGTCAAGGATATCTTCATCCGCCACTATAGCTTTACTATTATTCTTTGCTGTTTCTTTACTTAATTCTGCTTTACTAGGAGAGTCGCTTCCTCCGCCGCCTCCGCCTCCACAAGAGATTAACAGACTTAAACTCATCAAAAATAATGTGCTAGTTTTTTTCATCATCTACCTTCCTGGAGTTGAAAATTAATAGCTTTGCTTTGAAAGCTATAATTAAACTTAATCTTTGGGGTAGATGGATTATGCTAATTCGAAAAACTATTCATCAAGAACCAATTTGGGACAAAGAGTCTTTCGAATCATTTAAGTCAGATGAATTTTGGGACGAATTTCCACGGAAAAAAACAGAATAAACACTCCATACTTAAGAAGTGAATGACATTTCGATCAATTATCTAATGGAGAAAATGAGTCGAGATTTGGGAAAAATGCAACACTAATTTTAATTAGGATTTGTGTGTTAATTCATCATACTGCCTAATACGGGAAGGAATTTCTCTCTTTGGAACTTTATCCTTAGGAGTGAGGTCATAAATTTTATAGGGGTGTCGAATCACGGGTTGGGCCACATTACGAACCGGAGTTCCTCCAGGTGTTTGACCCTTTTCAATACCGCCATGGGCATGACCATGAAAGACAATATCAGCGGCGCCATAGTCAACTGCTTCTGCAAGATAGTAACAACCCAGGAATGGGTAGATCTCTTTTTTTTCACCAGAAAGAGTTTGGGCGGTAGGTGAATAATGAAGAAGAGCAATTTTATAATCCACATCATCAAGCCCTTTAAGAGCTGCTTCCAGGTTTCGGGCCTCTTGCCTTGAGTGCCTCATGAACTCTTTCATGCTTTGCTCACCGAAGTCACTGCCACAAGCTCCTACAAAGCCTCCTCCAAAACCCTTAGCGCCAGCAATTCCTAGTTTCGTCTGCCCTATATCTAAGGTGATGGCATTTTGTTCCAGAACAATAATTCCTTCATCTTCGAGCATTTCAGAAATTTGTGGAACCATATCCATATGGTAGTCATGATTTCCCAGCACGCTGATGATAGGAATAGGGCAGGCCCGTAAGTCATGCACTAAAGCTTTCATTTCATCAGGGTGTCCTATTTGAGTAAGATCACCTGCAAGTAATAGTAAATCAGCTTTATCTACCAAGTCAGGAAGGAAAGGAGCAAAGCGATTACGAGATAATCTATCAAAATGAAGATCTCCAACAGCTGCAATTCTTATCATGAAATAGCCTCATTATTTCCTTCAAAAGGTGATAGGACTCTGACCTGAACGTGATTGAAAACTTCATGGTCTTCTTTTAAGTCTTCAATAATTTCGTCAATGGCCCGGAGTTGTTCAGTTGTAAACACCTCTCCTTTTATTGTGATAGAGTCATCAGTTACGGTAATCGTTAAATCATGTTCTGGAATTCTTCCATCTGAAGTAAAAGCTTCCATGATTTCTCCTTTCTTATAAATCGGAGAAACTTTCTTTCTAGATTCTTGTTCAGCTATGCTAGTCGTTTCTGGATGATAAGGACGATAGGGATGGGTGATGTTTTGATCCAGATGAATTTGCGGTTCATAAATCAAACGGTAAAGTCTGTGTATGATTTCCAATGGGACTGCTACGTCGTTTGATGAAGCGTATAAAAAAAGAGCGAGTACTCTGCGAGGAGAATGTCTTGCTCGGTGAAGTAAGTAGTTCCAGTCCAAATTTCCTTGGGTCAAGACTGCAAGAGCATCATGCCAGTGATGGGGATTATCTTCTTGATGGGCCGCTGCTTTAATCACAATGAAATCTTCTGGAGAAATGGCATTGATATAAGTGTTGAGGTAGGGGATTCTTCTTACATGATGAATGACTTCATCATCAAAGTAGATATCACCGCTTGATTTAAAAATGATATCGACTAGAACTTCTTCTCTCCAGGCCTTGTAAAGCCAGTAGGTATCTCTTTTTTCTGTATCAAATCCTTTTTGTTCTAATACATTAAGAAGATAAGCAGCATCGTCAGGGCGAACAAAAATATCAATATCGTGTGTAACCCGAGGGCGTCCTAGCTCTTTTACAGCGACTCCTCCAATGAGCGCGTAGGGGATTTGAGCTTCTTCTATGGCCTCAATGGCAGCGAGCAATGTTCGGTTGAGAGTCGCAAGATCGGTTAAATTATGATCATGGTAATCACGGGCAGCTTGCTCTATTACAGTCTCGCGACTTTTTTTGGGTAGCATAAGCTCCTCCTTGCTCCTTGTTTTTAATTCAAGATGGAGGCCAGCAAATTTTTAGAAAAATGAACTTATTTTGAGTAAAATTGTCTCGCTTTGGGGAAATTGTTTTTTGCCAATTGAATCATTGACTGATAAAAAATAGTTTTTTTTTTTGAGGAAATAAAATGGACTTTAATGCTACTGATATGGTGGGCTATCTCGCTTCACTTCTTCTGATGATTTCTTTTACGCTTAAAAAGTTAACAACTCTTCGGGTGGTAAATACTCTTGGTTGTACCTTTTTTGTAATCTATGGCCTTATGCTTTCTGTGGCCTGGCCTATTGTCATTACCAATGGTTTTATCGTCCTTGTGAACCTTTACCATCTCTCGAAAGAATTTAAATCCAAATAATTGAATTGGGGCCGTCAAAAATTTAGACGGCCTTGGAATCTTTTTCAAAGAGAGTCCCCCGAAAACAAAGACCTTGCTAATATTTGACTTGCGAGGTGGTTATGAAATTTGTCGTATTTTCTTTATTTGCCCTTCTTTCAACTTCAGCTTTTTCTAAGAATATCTGTGACTTAGAAGTAAGTAAGAAATTTGGAGTGGTAGTGGTGGAGTTTAAGGAAAAGAATAAAACTTTATCCAAAATGGCCTTTAAGGACAGTACCGCTGACGCCCTCATTGAAGAAATGTATAATCTTCAAGATATGAATCTTTGTTCTGATAAGATTGTTCAATCCAAATGCACGTTAAAAGTAAACCCTCAAAAAAGCCTTGTCACATTCGTCCGAGGCACAAAAGAATGGGTAAGCTGGCCGAAAACTTCTATTAGGCATGCTCAAAATTATTTAAAAGAAATGAAGAAAGTAGGTTTTTGTTCTTAGTGAAGGGGGAGGGTAATAGTAAACTTAGTACCCTTTCCTGGACTTTCTGCACGAATCTTTCCATTGTGCTTATTAATAATATGTTTGACGATGGCCAGTCCTAATCCAGTTCCTCTTTTTGTTTCGCGGGAATGTTCTACGCGATAAAAACGTTCAAAAATTCGATTGAGGTGGTGTGGAGGAATTCCTGGACCATCATCTTCTACTGTTATGGAAACCTGATCTCCGACTATGATTGCATCTACACGGATAGTGACTGCGGACTCAGTATACTTACAGGCATTATCAAAGAGGTTTGCAAGAACCTGTTCAAATAATCTTTCATGAACATAAACTTGATGAACTCCCACATTAAAAAAGAATTGAATATCTTTCTGGGGATAATTGGCCTTAATATTTTCGGCAACTCTTTCAAGCATTTGGTTGAGATCAATATTTTTATAGGTCAGTTCCGGACGAGATTCAATAACTGAAAGATCCAGAAGTTCGTTAAAAAGATTCATCATCCTTTCAGTATTGGTCAAAATTTTATCAATAAACAAGCGATAGTCTTCTTCAAACTTTTCCTCATTCTCTTTGAGAAGTTGGGAATAGCCCATGATAGAAGTAATAGGAGTGCGAATTTCATGACTGACGTTGGCCACAAAGTCCACTCGCATTTGTTCAGTTAATTTAAATTCTGTAATGTCGTGGATAACAATAAGAAGTCCAGGACGAAGCTGCTTATCTTTTTGAAGGGGAGTAAAGGTAAAATCATAAAAACGATTATTGATCTTTACCTCTTTAAGTTTTGTCGCTTCTCCTGTTTCTAAAACAGATTTGGCTTTTGATAAAATATTAGGGTCATCAAAGACATGCCAGAGTCTAGGAGTGATTTGGTTTTGCTTGAACTTAAAGGAGTTGGCAAAGTTTGAGTTGAAAAAAAGAATGGATTCGAATTGATCGACGGCAAGAATTCCATCACTGATACTTTCCAGAATAGCAATGTTCTTATCATTCTCATTTTTAATTTGTTGCAGTTGAGAGGAAAGAGTTTTATCTGCTTTATTAAAAGCTTCTTCGATTTGGGCCCATTCATCCTGTCTAAAAATTTGATCCAATTGTTTTTCAAAGGGAAGTTGCCTTTGAAACTTTTCAATCTTTCCCAGCAACTTAGCCAGAGGGCGAGTCGAGCGGTAAAACAAATAAATAAAGAGCCCGTAGAAAAAAATGATAAGAGGGAAGACTTGAAATAGATAAATGTTATCTAAGATAGATGGGTCTTTGAGATGCTCTGCGAGTCCCTTTCTTAAGAGAATAAAACTAACTAAAAGGGCCGGTAAAATTCCTAAGAGGGAAATTTTAATGACTTTATAGAAATAGAACCAGGGGTATGCAAGTTTATAAGGCATCTTTAAAACGATATCCAATCCCTCTGATTGTTTCAATATAATCAGAAGTTATTCCCATCTTTTTCCTAAGACCAGCAATATGAGTATCAATGGTTCGGCCGGTTACAAAGACTTGTTCACCTAAAACGTTATTAATGAGTTGTTCTCTGGTAAAAACATGTCCTGGCTTACTGGTAAGAAGCTGAAGAATTTTAAATTCGGTACTAGTAAGATTAACTTCCTCATTCTCAACTAAGACCCGACATTTGGTAATTTCGATTTTTAACTTTCCGAATTCAAAGAGCTCTTTGTTTTGTTGAGCAGGATCCCGTAGTTGCACTCGAACTCTTGCTTCCAGCACTTTTAAGTCAAAAGGTTTTGAAATGTAATCATTCGCTCCAGAGTCCAGGCCTGCCACGATATTCTCAGGTTGAGTTAAAGCAGTGACCATGATGATAGGAGTTTCTTTATACTGTTCATAGGTTCTGACAGACTTAATGAAGTCTAAACCAGATATCTGACCGGGTAACATCCAGTCCACAATGAAAAGATCAATGGGAGTTTTTTCTTCAATGAGCTTGACCGCATCTTCGGCTCTTTCCAGTCCGATGACCTCATGGCCTTTAGACTTTAATTGGAAACTAATAAGGTCTCTAATATCTTTTTCGTCTTCAATTACTAGGATTTTGGCATTCATGAGGTTTTTATAACCAAGAAGAGTGAGTTTGTCGGTTAAGATTGGGTTAAGAGTTGGGGGGAGTCCCCCAACTCTTAAGTGCTTAAGTGATTAAAGATTGGAATTAACAAAATTCCAGTTCACTAAATTCCAAAAAGCATTAAGGAAGTTAGGACGAGCATTACGATAATCGATATAGTAAGCGTGTTCCCAGACATCCACTGTAAGAAGGGCCGTATGGCCATCAGTCATTGGAGTTCCAGCGTTTGATGTGTTAACGATTTCTAGTTCTCCGGCCTTATTCTTTACTAGCCATGTCCAACCAGAACCGAAGTTACCAACAGCTGATTTCGTGAACTCTTCTTTGAACTTATCAAATGATCCCCATTTAGCGTTGATCATGTCTGCGATTTTACCAGTAGGGTTCCCACCAGCATTTGGAGCAAGACAGTTCCAGAAGAAAGTGTGGTTCCAAACTTGAGCA
>DATGND010000187.1:0-4013 GCA_035306925.1 Bacteriovoracaceae bacterium
AATAAAAAAGATTCCTCTTAAAACTTTAGAAAGACCCAGCTGGACTGAATATAAGGAAGCTTTCAATTACCTTCGTGAAGAGCTTTTAAAAGGGAACGGTTATCAGTTTAACCTCACTTATCCCTTTGATTTTTACACAGAAGATTTCTTATCAGCGACAGATATTCATGATTTCTTTTTTTCTAAAAAGCTCTCAAGTTTTGCTCATGCGAGCTTTCTAGGAGAAGAACTCATTCTTAGTAATTCGCCTGAATGCTTGTTCACCCTACAGGAAGACTACCTTTACAGCATGCCTATCAAAGGAACTGTAAAAAAAACGAAGGGTGATATTAAAAAGCAGATTCAAAACTTGTTTGCTGATCCTAAACAAGAAAGTGAGCTGATCATGATCAGTGACCTGGTAAGAAACGATCTGAACAAACTCTCTCTTGGTGATTGCCAGGCCCCGCAGATTAAGAAGGCGCTTATTCTTAATAATCTCATTCATCAATATTCAGTTCTAAAAACTAAAGTTAAAAAAGATTGGAGTCTGCTTGATATTGTAAGCACTCTTTTTCCAGGAGGCTCCATTACTGGCGCTCCTAAGGTGAATGCTATCAGAACTCTAGGAAGGGTAGAGAGGTATCAGCGAAACATTTACAGCGGCTCTACCATATTATTTTGGAAGAAACATTTGGCAGCATCAATTAACATTCGTACTGCGCGAGTTAACTTAAGTGAAAGACTTTGGACCTATGGTGCTGGTGGGGGAATTACTCTAGGAAGCCAGGCCCATGGGGAATATCTGGAGATGGAATCCAAGGTAGATAGTTTTCTAACATTGCTCTCTTAAGATCTAGTCTTGTGTCAAATTCCCTTATTTCGAGTATTTAGCTCCACAACTTCGAGTAAACTCTAACAAAAACTTACACTTTTAAGACCTTTGATTGACTTTCATAAAGCACGATAGATATGCTTTTTCACACACTCTATTCAATGGATTTGAATAGAAGTCATTCAAGGAGAGTAGAATGAATGCCCAAAACCCGACCATGAATGGTTCAGAGGAAAAGAGCAAAATTAGTTTGGATGTATTAGCAAAGCTAACAGGCTTTCCAGTAGAAATGATTCAGGATGAAGTTTTTGCTGGTAAGCACACTGATGAGGTTTCTTTAGAAGAACTTCGCTCAGCTATGCTTGGTTACATTGACAGCACTATGCTGGCCAAAGACTAAAAAATATCAGTGGTATTTCTAACGGTCCTTTCCCCCTCTAGGAGAGGACATCTCATACTGTTTTCGTCAGTAATTTTATCTACTTAAGTTCTTTCATTTGATTCCGATAATTTATCCATAGATTAGTTTTTTCACGAAGGTGAAGTTTATGGATATATCTACCGTTGTTGGTCTCGCATTCGCTACAGTTGCAATCATTGGGTCTATTCTTTATGGATCTCCTATCACTACTTTCATCGATATTCCCTCAATCTTTGTGGTGTTTGGAGGAGTAATAGGAACGACACTGGTAAAATGGCCGATGGAGAATGTGAAACAATTAGCTTCGTATTATTTGAAGTCAGTTTTCACAACACCAGTAGATCCTAAAGCCACAATTGAAGAGATTCAACGATTAGCAGAGACGGCACGTAGAGAATCTGTTTTTGCTTTGGAAAAAGTGCCTGTAGAAGATCCATTCTTAAAAAAAGCAGTTACTTTAGCTGCAGATAACCGTCCACCAGAAGTTATTACTTCCATTTTAACTCTTGAGATTTCAGCGATGGAAGAGCGTCATGGGATAGGGATTGATATGCTGGATGGGATGGGGGCAGATGGCCCGGCCTTTGGTATGATCGGTACGCTCATTGGTCTTGTTCAGATGCTTAAAAATATGTCAGATCCAAGTTCTATTGGTCCAGCGATGGCCGTTGCACTACTAACAACTTTTTATGGTTCAGTCATTGCTAACGTTTTTACTATTCCTGTAGCAGCAAAGCTAAGACAACGTTCAAAACAAGAATCTACTAAAATGAATATCATTGTAGCAGGAGTTTTAGGGATTGTTGCCGGGGAGAACCCTCGTGTGATTAGAGAAAAGCTGGATTCATTCCTGGCTCCTGAAGACAGACAGGCCGGAGAGGAGAAGGAGTAAACCATGAGTGGTCAGAGCGAAACGAAATGTCCTCCTTGTAAGCCAGGTGCTCCTGGATGGATGGCCACCTTTTCAGACTTAGTAACACTTCTACTTACTTTCTTCGTACTCTTACTTTCTTTTGCCAAAACTGAGACGGCCAGATACGAAGCAGCGATTGGTTCTCTTCGTAATGCGTTTGGTGGTAACGTTTTAAAGCCGGGGGATGTTATGACTCCTGGTAAGTCTCCTAATGATGCACCAACTTTGATTGATTCAGACAATCCTCCTCGTCCTTTTCCTATTGAGTTTCTGACAAGTGAAGGTCTCTTGGATAAGCTGGAAATCAATAGGGAATCAGACGGACAGTTAAATGTAATAAAGAAGATGCTTAAAGATAATTCTTTAGTGGATTCTGTGCATGTTTATGAGATGCCTGAAGCTATTCACGTGCGTCTCAAAGATAAAATTATTTTCAATAAGAATAGTACTAATATTTCTGAAATTAATATTCATGTCTTTGATCGCTTAGTAAAAATGCTAAGAGAGAATAATTGGAATATCCTTGTTGAAGGGCATGCAGGTAGTGATGAAAGAGAGCCTTATGAACTTTCCAGTAACAGAGCTCTGACTATATCCAAATCTCTGATTCAAAGGGGAGTAAACCCTAATCGGATTACAACCTTATTTTACGGAGATTCAAGACCTCTTAAAAAAGTACATGCCAATATTATTGATGCGCGGGTAGAATTCTTAATTAAGAAGAGTGACCTTAGAACAGAAGGTAGAAAGGTTGAGGCCTATCCATGATAATCCTTGAGGTTCAGCTTCTTGAAGCTGAACCAAGTTTGAAAGCTGCCCTGAAAAACTTTGGTTTCTCAGGGCAGAGAATAAAAAAGTTTTTTTCAGCTAAACAACTTAATACACCAGTAAAAAAACATCAGATTTTAAAACTTCCTATTGACTTCGTAAATTCACTAGAGATTAACCCTAACTATGAAGGGGAGCCTTGTTCAATCTTATTTGAGAATGAAGATTATCTGGCCGTTCATAAACCAAGAAATATTCATTCCCATCCTTTAAAGTACTCCGATACCAATACGGTTCTTAATTGGCTGGTAACTCAACAGAGATGGGATGTTTTAAATGTTAATCAAGAAGCCTATGATCGAGGTCTTCTTCATCGTCTGGATTTTGAAACTTCGGGTGTCTTACTGCTCGCCAAAAATAATAAGATACATCTTCATTTCAGAGAGAACTTTAATAATATTCTGAAAAAGAAAGCCTACCTTGCCATTGTTGAAGGGAGATTTGATAAAGAGGGGCGCCACCGCCACTTTTTTACTTCTAGTGAAGAAAGAGGAAAAAAGCAGATTCTTTCTCAGTCTCCAGCAGCACAGGTAGCCGAGAGTGAGTGTTACAAAGTGATGGATCTCTCCACTGGGCTCTCATTAGTTTTAGTTTTGCTAAAAACAGGAATCAGGCATCAGGTGAGAGCGCAGCTCTCTGCTCTAGGATTTCCTATTCTAGGGGACACTCTCTATGGTGGAAAACCAAGTGATCGTCTTTACCTTCACTCTTGGCTATATCAATGGGATAGGATTATTGAAGATCGAAATGCTGAATTATTTTCTAACTTCCTGGACCTGGACAGTGCTATGAAGATGGCTACGGATAAGATCGGGCTCCTCTAAGGTAGCTAACTTAACAATATACTTACCCTCGGTAACCGCATTAATCGTAAGTTTTTCATGAATCAATTGGAAGCGGACAAACTCAACTTTCTCCAAGATATCGGAAGTAGAAACCTTTGCAATATAGGTCATGTGGTTTGCTAATTGACGATACATGATCATCTGAAGATTTTGATCCTTCTCAACACTTTCCTTAATGAAAACAGCTAAGTT
>DATGND010000188.1:0-2411 GCA_035306925.1 Bacteriovoracaceae bacterium
ATGGTGAGAAAAAGATTGCTCTAGTTTCGGTTGATCCTACAAAGAAGAAAAATCAAGGAGCACTTTTAGGTGACCGTATCCGTTTAGGTAGTGCTAGCTATCACAACATTTACGTTCGCTCTCTTGCCACACGTGATTCAAAAAATGAACTCAGTCCTGAAATTGAAAAAGTAGTGACTTTCCTAAAGTCGCAAAACTTTGATTTAATCCTGGTTGAAACTTCTGGAATTGGGCAGGCAAGTGATGAGATCACCAAAGTTGCCGATAAAACCTTGTATGTGATGACTCCTGAGTACGGAGCTTCCACTCAGCTTGAAAAAATTGAAATGCTTGAAGTGGCCGATTTCATCGCTCTTAACAAATACGAAAAACCTCGTTCAGAAGATGCTCTACGTGACATCAGAAAACAGTATCGTCGTAATAGAAATCTTTTTGCTAATCACCCTGGATCTCCAGAAGATCATGAGCTTCCGGTTTATGGAACGATGGCTTCCAAATTTAATGACCTGGGAGTGAATGCCCTTTTTAAAGATATCATGAAGGCCTTTGATCTTCCGATTGGCCCAGAACTGGAAGCTCTTCAGGCGGATCGTGCTGCTGAAAAGAAATCTGCGATTATTCCAGCAAGTCGAGTTAATTACCTCCGTGACATTGCTGAAACTGTTCAAAACTACAATAAACGCGCTCGTGAATCCGTGGAAAAGCTCAGAAATTACGAAGCACTTAAAGCGGCAAGCACTCTAATTTCAGATTCAAACGAGATTAAAGAAAAAATCTCTGCGTATGAAAAAGAACTAGCAGGGGAATTAAAAGAAGTAGCCGAGTTTGATGCTGTTATTGAGCAGTATGTAAAAGGGGAATTTACTTACGTTGTTCGGGGTAAGGATATTAAAGTACCTACGAAACATACTTCTCTATCGGGATCAAAAATTTCTAAAGTTGGTTTCCCAAGATTTCACTATGCTTCTGATAAATTAAGATTTATCCGCTCACAGAACCTTCCAGGTTTTTATCCGTATGCGACGGGAGTATTTCCATTCAAGCGTGCGGATGAAGATCCTAAGCGCCAGTTTGCAGGTGAAGGTGGACCATTAAGAACAAACGCTCGTTTCCATTATCTTTCTAAAAATGATAATGCGAAACGCTTATCCACTGCTTTTGACTCAGTAACTCTTTACGGAGAGGACCCAGCTACTCGTCCTGATATTTACGGTAAAGTAGGAGAGTCTGGTGTATCTATTGCCACTCTTGATGACATGATGGACCTCTACAAAGGTTTTGATCTTACAAGTCCATCAACATCTGTTTCTATGACTATTAATGGACCGGCACCGATTATTCTGGCGATGTTTATGAACACAGCTATTAACCGTGCTCTTCCTGAGAATGAACAGGAAAACCGCGAGAAGATGGTTGAAGTCATGAGACAGGTTCGCGGTACAGTCCAAGCTGATATTTTAAAAGAAGATCAAGCTCAGAATACTTGTATTTTCTCTTTAGAGTTTGCTCTGAAGATGATGGGAGATGTGCAGGAGTTTTTCTGTAAAAATAAAATTAAGAACTACTACACTGTTTCAATTTCTGGTTACCATATTGCCGAAGCCGGAGCGAATCCGATTACTCAGCTGGCCCTAACTCTTTCTAACGGTTTTACTTATGTTGAATATTATCTTTCCCGTGGAATGCACATTGATGATTTCTGCGAGAACCTTTCATTCTTCTTCTCTAATGGTCTAGATCCTGAGTACACAGTCCTTGGTCGCGTTGCTCGTAAAATTTGGGCAGTGGCCATGAAAGAGAAGTATGGTGCAAGTGATAAGTCACAAAAGTTAAAGTACCATATTCAAACTTCTGGGCGTTCTCTGCATGCTCAGGAAATTGATTTTAACGATATTAGAACAACACTGCAGGCCTTCTTGGCCCTCAGTGATAACTGTAACTCCCTTCACACGAATGCCTATGATGAAGCTATCACGACCCCAACTGAAGAGTCCGTTCGTCGTGCTATGGCAATTCAGCTTATCATCAACCGTGAGTACGGTCTTAATAAGACTGATAATCCTCTTCAAGGTTCATATATTGTGGATGAACTAGCCGATCTTGTTGAAGAAGCAGTTCTGGCAGAGTTTGAAAGACTCTCTGATAAGGGCGGTGTTCTGGGTGCTATGGAGTCCATGTATCAGCGTGGAAAAATCCAGGATGAATCTCTTTACTATGAATCTTTAAAAGACTCTGGAGAATATCCAATTATCGGGGTGAACACTTTCCTTCCAGAAAAAGTTGAAGAGTGGAAACCAATTGAACTTTCTCGTGCTTCTGCTGAAGAGAAAAACGCTCAGATCGAGCGCCTTCATAATTTCCAAAAACGTCATGGCGACAAGAATGCTGAGTGCTTAAAGCGTCTTCGTGAT